>NZ_JBHWGV010000155.1:0-2684 GCF_042732955.1 Kitasatospora sp. NPDC059747
GGCGCCGCCGCGCCCCCCCCCCCGCCCCCCCGCGACCCGGCAGGGCACCGTCGAAGGGCAGGAATGGCAGGGAACGGCTGGGACGAGGGGCCGAGACGGCGGATCGTGGTCGGCGTGAACGGATCACCGGGGAGCCGCGCGGCCCTGCGGTGGGCGATTGCCGAGGCGCGACGCACCGGGGCCGGCCTGCTCGCCGTGCACGCCTGGCAGTCGCCGGTCGGCGAGCGGCGCGCCCTGCGGTACCCGGACTGGCCCCCGGTCGTCGAGGCCCGGGAGGCCGCCGCCGACGTGCTGGCCGCGGCGATGGAACTGGCCTTCGCGGCCGGGGTCGTCGCCGACGGCGAACTGGTGCGTGGTGCAGCGGCCGCCGCCCTGGTCCGGATCGCGGACCGCGAGGGCGGCCTGCTGGTCCTGGGCACGGGCACCCGCACCGGCCGCTTCCGCGCCGCCCGCGGCCGTGGCCGAGTCGCCGCCCACTGCCTGAAGCACGCGCGCTGTCCGGTGCTCACCGTTCCGCCGACGGCGGAGCGCAGCGAAGCCACCCCGGCGGTGAGGCTGTGACGCGGCCGCTGGGCACTTGCGGTGGCAGGTGCGCCGCTGGCAGCCTGACGGCGTGATCAACACACCTGCGGCGCCGGACGCGCTGGACGACTTCACCGAGCACCGCCGACTCCTCTTCGGCACCGCCTACCGCCTGCTCGGCAGCGTCGCCGACACCGAGGACGTGCTGCAGGACGCCTGGCTCGCGTGGTCCCGCGTCGACCGGGAGACGGTCGCCAACCCGCGGGCCTACCTGGTGCGCACGGTCACCAACCTCTCGCTGACCCGGCTCACCTCGGCCCGGGCCAAGCGCGAGGCGTACGTCGGCCCCTGGCTGCCCGAACCCCTGCTCACCGCCCCGGACATCGCGGACGGCGCCGAGCTCGCGGACTCCGTCTCCACCGCGATGCTCGTGGTCCTGGAGAGCCTCGGCCCGGTCGAGCGGGCGGTGTTCGTGCTGCGCGAGGCCTTCGGGTTCTCGCACGCGGAGATCGCCGGGTTCCTCGACCGGAGCGAGGCGACGGTCCGCCAGACCGCCCACCGCGCCCGCGAACACGTCCGCGCCCACCGCCGGCGCTTCGACAGTGACCCGGAACAGCGCCGCGAGATCACCGACCGCTTCCTCGCGGCCTGCACCGGCGGCGACCTGAACGCGGTGATGGAGCTCCTCGCCCCGGACGTGACCGCGTGGTCCGACGGCGGCGGCAAGGTCACCGCGGCCCGCCGCCCGCTGCACGGCACCGACGGCGTCGCCCGCTGGATCCTCGGCGTCCTCGCCAAGCCCGAACTCCAGGGCATGGCCTGGCGGTCGGCCGTCATCAACGGCGAGCAGAGCGTCCTGTTCACCATGGACGGCCAGCCGGTCGGCGCGCTCACCTACGACATCGCCGACGGCCGCCTCCAGAACCTGCGCTTCCAGGTCAATCCCGACAAGCTGACCGGCCTGGCCGGTCTGTCCGGTCTGTCCGAGGAGACGGCGTGACGACCCTGAACCTCTGGCGTCGGCCCCTCGCCGAGCTGCCGGCCGACGTGTGGGACCGCACCGACGTGACGGTCCTGATCCTCGCCGAGACCGGCCTCACCGAAGTCCCGCCCGCCGTGGGCGCGTTGCAGCGCCTGCGCACCCTCGACCTCGGCCACAACAAACTCGCGTCCCTCCCCGCCGAACTGGGCGATCTCACGGGCCTGCGCGACTTCCTCTACCTGCACGACAACGGGCTGTTCACCCTGCCCGACACCCTCGGCCGTCTCACCGCGCTGCGCTACCTCAACGTCGGCGAGAACCGGCTCCGCGAACTCCCGTCCACGATCGGCGACATGGCATCGCTGGTGGAGCTCCGCGCCCAGTACAACCGGCTCGCCGCGCTCCCCGACTCGATCGGCCGCCTCGGCGCCCTGCGCGAAATCTGGCTGCGCGAGAACCGGTTGAGCACCCTGCCCGCGTCGATCGGCGACCTGGCCAACCTGCGCGAGCTCGACCTGCGCGAGAACCACCTCACGGAGCTCCCGCCACCCCTCGCCGGCCTGCCCCTGCTGCGCCGCCTCGACGTGCGGAGCAACCGGATCACCACCCTCCCGCCGTGGCTCACCGAACTCCCGGCCCTGGAGAAGCTCGACCTCCGCTGGAACCCGGTGACCCCCGCCCCCGCCCTGCTCGAAGCGCTCACGTCCAGGGGCTGCGAAGTTCTCTACTGAGTTCGGGAAGGCCTGCACAACCCGGGACCCTCGGTACTCACGTGGACGGCGCCGCCCCGGTGTGCAGGACTTCGTCGCTCTCGGAGTCGACGACCTCCCAGCCGAGCAGGTCGGCGATCCCGGTGGCCACTGCCAGCGCGGCGGTGTAGCCGTCGGGCGTGGAGCAGATCAGCTCCACCACGTCGACCCGCGCCGGCACCCGGCCCTCGTGGACGGCGTAGCCGCCGGTCTCGCCGCACGCGGCGATGCTCACATCGAGCCACTCGCGGCCGTCCTCGGCCCGGTAGGAAGCCAGGTCGGTCCTCCGGAGGCCGGGCACCGCGTCCAGGTGTGCCAGCAGCACTCCCGCCCCCCCGCGTGCGTCGTGGCGGCGGGCCGGCCGGACGGGGAGGTACCCGGAAAAGGCGTCAAACTCGCACCCGCCGCGGTAGGTCCGGCGGTGCCCGGGG
>NZ_JBHWGV010000155.1:2693-18560 GCF_042732955.1 Kitasatospora sp. NPDC059747
CGCCGCCACCAGGTCGACCGTCGGGGGGGGCGCGGGGGTGGGGGGCGGGGGGGGTTTTGGGGCGGGGTTCGGGCCCCCCCCGGGGGGGCACCACCCCGGCGGGCGCCCGCGCGTCACCCCGGGCACCCCCCCGGGGGCGCGGGGCGCCCCTCCTCTGCTTCAGGCGGCGGTGTCCTGCGGGTACCACCGGAGTTCGACGGTGTTGCCGTCCGGGTCCTGGACGTAGACGGAAGTGGCGGTGCCACGGGCGCCGTAGCGGGGGACGGGGCCCTCCAGGACGGTGAAGACGCCCGAGTCGATGACCTCCTGCCAGTCGAGGGGCTCGACGGTGAGGCAGATGTGGTCCACGTTGGACTCGTGCCGGGGGCGGTGCACCAGGTCGATGATGGTCTCGGCGGTGACCCGGACGGACGGGAAGGACACCTTGCCGGCCCGCCACTCGTCGACCCGGACGGGCTCCAGGCCGAGGAGGCCGGAGTAGAAGGCGAGGGACCGCTCGATGTCGGCGACGTTGAGGACGAGGTGGTCGAAGGCGATGACGCGCATGGTGGCCGGCTCCGGGGGTGTGGCTTCCGCTGGTGACGGGTTCCACGATCCTCCGCCCGGAAGTGATCATCAATGCCGGATCGTCGTATGATCGTTGAGCTGAATTAAACGATGCCGAGCGGTGTCGAACGATGCCGGAGCGAGCGGTGCCGGAGTAGGCGATGCCGGATCGAACGATGCCGGGAGCGGCGGGCGAGGGGGCACCATGCTGGAGCGGCTGGAGACCGAGGTCTTCCTCGCGCTCGCCGGGGAACTGCACTTCGGCCGGACCGCCGAGCTGCTGAACCTCACCACCGGGCGGGTCAGCCAGGTGGTCAGGAAGCTGGAGCGCCGGATCGGCGCGCCGCTGTTCGAGCGCACCAGCCGGTCCGTCCGGCTCACCCCGGTCGGGCGGCAGCTGGCCGATGACCTCGTCCCGGTGGTGGCCGCGATGGAGGAGGCGCTGCGCCGCGCGGTGGACGCCGGCCGGGGGGTGACGGGCGAGCTGCGGGTCGCGTTCATGGGGGAGTGGACGGCGCCGGTGCTGCTCCGGGCGGTCGCGCTGTTCGGCGAGCGGCACCCCGACTGCCGGGTGGACGTCCGGGAGGCGCAGCTCTCGAATTCGCGGTCCGGCCTGGCGGACGGCTCGGTCGACGTCCTGGTCGCCTCCTTCCCCTTCGACGGCATGGCCACCGGGCCGGTCCTGCTGACCGAGCGCCGGGTCCTGGCGGTGCCGGCCGGGCACCCGCTGGCGGCGGAGGAGTCGGTGTCGCTCGACGTGCTCGCGGACCACCCGGTGGTGCAGTACCCGGCGGTGACGTCGGTCGGGTTTAAGCGCGACCGCACCCCCGACCGCACCCCGTCCGGCCGCCCGGTGCCCAAGGGGCCGTCCGGCGGGACGTTCTCCGAGATGCTCAGCCTGGTCGCGCTGGGCCGGGGCGTCCTGCCGGTCGGCGAGCACTGCCGCCAGTACTACCCGCGCCCCGACCTGGCCTATGTCCCGATCCACGACGCCCCGCCGATCGAGCGTGGCCCGGTCTGGCTGCCGGGCAACACGACGGAGCGGGTCCGCGAGTTCGTCCGGGCGGCGGCCGACGTGGCCGCCGCCGGTGCGGCCGTGGCGCGGTAACGCGCTCAGCCCGCCGGGGTCGTGGCCGGCTGGTCGCAGAAGGTGCCGGACGCGAAGCTGAACACGGTGTACGCGCGGTCCGCCACGGTGAACTCCGCCGCCTCGCGCATGCCCAGGTGCCGGTGGACCGCGAGCGACTTGTGGTTGGACTGTTCGACGAACAGGACGCCGTGGTCGAAGCGGTCGCGCAGGTTCGCGTCGACCGCCCGCAACAGGCGCCGCACGACCCCGCGCCCGCGGAACTCCGGATCCACGACCACCGGCCCGTACAGGTAGAAGCGGTCCGGCGCGAGCCCGGCGCGCACGGCGGCCTCGCAGGTCTGACGCGGCGGCCCTTCGTCGAGGGCCGGGGAGGCGGGAGCGGTGAGGGCGGCGCCCGCGATCCGCCCGTCCTCCTCGACGATGTAGATGCCGGTGGTGGCCTCCATGCCGGCGAGCTTGTCCTCGTCGAAGCGGCCCTGCACGAAACCCCGCTCCGCGCGCTCCTCCGGGGACAGTCCGTCGCCCCGGGCGCCGTCGATCAGGGCGAGCACTCTGGCACGGTCGGCGGCGACTGCTGTACGTGTCGACAAGGTCATGCCGACAACCTATCCGGCCCCGGCGGCCGGGCGTTCGTCGGCCCGCGGCCCTTTGTGGCACCAGGGCGGGAGGGCGGCACAGAGGGCGCCGAAGGGAAGGAAGGCGGCCGCGTGCCAACAGGCGTACCCGATGAGGACGTTGCCGCTCAGCAGCATGGTGCTCCAGAGCGCCAGCGTCGTCACCGCGGCACTGAGCAGTCCGGCACGGGTGCCGGACCTCGGGTCCGCGGCGCGGAGGCCCGCGAGCGTCCACAACGACAGGGTGGCCGCGATGACGACCGGCGCCGCAACGGAGCCGGGAACGGCATCGAACGCTCCCGTCCGTTCACGGAGGAAGTCGAGCGACTGCACGCCGCCGGCCGCGAGCCCCAGCCATGCCGCTCGTCCCTTCTCACTCATCGGATGCTCCGAAGTCGTAGCGCACGCCGGTCAGTTGCTCCGAGGCCTCCCACAACGTCCGCTGCGCGCCGGTGTCGTGCGAGCCGGGACTCGAACTCCTCACGACCGGGTGGCCGCTGAACTCGCCCGGGCCGCTGGGGGCGTAGTACTCGCCTCCCTTGGCCTCCGGGTCGGTGGCGGCGCGCAGGATCGGCAGGGCGCCGTGCTGGGCGGTGTGGGTGAACGGGCGCCACAGTCCCCAGGACGGTCCCCGGAAGAGGGCGGGCATCGAACGGTTCAGCTCGGTGCGGGCCGCGCCGGGGTGAGCGGCCACCGAGAGCAGGGCGGAGCCCGAGGCGACGAGGCGGCGCTGCAACTCGTGGGCGTGGAGCAGGTTGGCCAGCTTGGACCGGGCGTAGGCGGCGGCCGGGCGGTACCCGCGCGTGAACCGGAGGTCGTCGAAGTCGAGTCGTGCCGACCGGTGGGCGGGGCTGGTGACCGTCACGATCCGGGCGCCCGGAGTGTCGCGGAGCAGGTCGAGCACGAGTCCGGTGAACGCGAAGTGGCCGAGGTGGTTGATCCCGAGGTGTGTCTCGAAACCGTCCCGGGTGCGGCCGGGCGGGGCCCACATGACGCCCGCGTTGTTGATCAGGAGGTCCAACCCGGTGCACATCGTGTGGAGTTGGTCGGCCGCGGCCCGAACGGACGACAGTGCGGCCAGGTCCAGCGGCAGGGTGACGACGCGGGATCGCGGTGCGGTGCCGCGGATCCGTGCGGCGGCCTGTTCGGCGCGTTCGGCGTCGCGGCAGGCGAGCACCACCGTGGCGCCGCGCCGGGCCAGCGACTCGGCGGTGTGGAAGCCGACGCCGGTGTTGGCCCCGGTGATCAGTGCGGTGCGGCCGGTCTGGTCGGCGATGCGCTCGGCGGTCCAGCGGTGCTGTGCCATCCGATCCTCCTGGTGACGGAGAGTATAATCGGGATGAGCGTCCCGCTTTCACTATCCGGGACGCCCGTCCCGGTTGTCAACGGCGATCGGGGCCCGAACGGGCGGAGGGAGACGGGGCGTGCGGGCCGATGCGCAGCGCAACCGCGTGAAGGTGCTCGAAGCCGCCTCGGCGGCCTTCGCGGAGGAGGGCCTCGCGGTGAGCGTCCAACGGATCGCCAGGCGGGCCGGCGTGGGCACGGGCACGGTGAGCAGGCACTTCCCCACCAAGGACGACCTGTTCCGGGCGATCGTGCTCAGCCGCGTCGAGCGGCTGGTCGAGCGGGCCCGCGCCCTCGCCGACGAGGAGGAGCCGGGCGAGGCCTTCTTCGGGTTCTTCGCCTACATGGTCGCGGAGGGCGCGATCAACCGGGGGCTGGGAGAGGCCCTGGCCGGCGCGGGGTTCGACATGGAGGGCGCCGCGATCGAGGCCGGCTACGACGTGGGTGCTGCCCTGTGCGACCTGCTCGTCGGTGCGCAGCGGGCGGGCGTGGTGCGGGCGGACGTGACCGTGGCGGACGTCAAGGCGCTCATGCTGGCCTGCCTCACGCGGGAATTCACGCAGCCCGAGGAGGGCGCTCGCGAGCGCCTGCTGGATGTCGTGCGCAGGGGGTTGCGGCCGGAGGCCGACTGACCGCAGGCCGAGCGGGGGGTCCGAAAAAAGATCACCACCGGCTTCATCCACCTGCTACGGTGGATCACATGAAGCGCGCTGCACTCGCCACGACGACGCCGGAGAGAGTCCCGGTGCGCTGACTGCTGACCTAGTCCGAAGCCCCGGGGCGAGTGCCCCGGGGCTTCGCCGTTCCCGGATCCACTCGTCCCGCCCTCCGAGTGGAGACCACCCCATGAACGTTCACGCCCCCGCCGACGTCCACGCCGCCCCCGCCGACGTCCACGCCGCCCCCGCCGACTGCGCCGCCGCGCATGACCACGCCGCCGCCGCGCACGAGCACGTGCCCGCCGCGCACGACCACCGCAAGCTCGGCCGCGAGCTGGACCTCTTCGACACCGATCCCTTGATGGGCTCCGGCCTGCCCTACTGGCTGCCCGACGGCGCCGCCGTCCGCCACGCCCTGGAGGAGTACATCCGCGGCCGCGAGCGCCGCGCCGGCTACCGCCACGTCTACTCGCCCGTCCTCGGCAAGCGCGAGCTGTACGAGATCTCCGGCCACTGGGCGCACTACCGCGACGACATGTACCCGCCCATGCAGGTCGGCTCGGAGGAGATGGTGCTGCGCCCCAGCCTCTGTCCCCACCACGCGCTGATGTACCGCTCCCGCCCGCACAGCTACCGCGAACTGCCACTGCGCATGGCGGAGTTGGGCGGCATGTACCGCTCCGAGCTGTCCGGCGTGCTGGGCGGCCTCACCCGCGTCCGGGCGATCCAGCTGAACGACGCCCACGTCTTCTGCACCCCCGAGCAGGCCGCCGACGAGGCCGTCGCCGCACTGGAGCTGATCCGCGAGGCGCACCGCGCGCTCGGCATCGTGCCCGTCCGCTACCGCCTCTCGCTGCCCGGCGCGGGCGGCAAGTACGTGGCCGACCCGGCCCTTTGGGAGCGGGCGGTCGCGCTGCTCACCGAGGTGCTGGAGCGCTCCGGCGTGCCGTTCGAGGCGGCGGAGGGCGAGGCCGCGTTCTACGGGCCCAAGATCGACGTCCAGATCGCCGACGGCGCCGGGCGCGAGTTCACCCTCTCCACCGTCCAGATCGACTTCCACCAGCCCGAGCGGTTCGACCTGCACTACATCGGGCCGGACGGCGCCAAGCACCGCCCGGTGATGGTCCACCGCAGCGTGATCGGCAGCGTCGAGCGGGTGGTCGCCCACCTGATCGAGCTCTACGGCGGAGCGTTCCCCGCATGGCTCGCGCCGGCCCAGATCGTGCTGGTGCCGATCTCGGAGGCCGAGGTCCCGCAGGCCGAGCGGCTGCGTGCGCGCTGCCTGGACCTCGGGCTGCGCGTCGAGATCGCCGGTCCCGAGCACGGGAGCCTCGGGGCGCGGATCCGGGAGGCGCGCCTGGTGCCGTACCAGGCGGTGATCGGCGCGCGGGAGGCGGCGGACGGGCGCGTCGCGCTGCGCCTGCGGGACGGGCGCCGGCTCGACCCGATGCCGGCCGAGGAGGCGCTGGCGCGGATCGGCGCGCTGGTGGCGGCGTACAGCGGCGAGTTGTGGGAGGACGAGCCGGCCCGCTGATCCGAGGGCATACGTACGACTAGTGCGGCAAGCGGTGTGTCGGATCGTCAAGATGGCTCGGCCGCCCGTCGAATGGGCGCGGCGGCCGACTCCCCGGCCGCCGTCCCCCTCGTTCCGGAGGTACCCATGCGTATCCCGCGCAGGATCGTCGGACCCGCCCTCGCGGCGTGCCTGGCCCTCGCCGGCTCGGCCGCCGTCGCACCCGCCGCCCCGGCCTCGCCGCTCCCGTCCCGGCCGCTGCCGATCCCGGCGGTCCAGTACTGCGCCGCCGTCCTCGGCCACGTGCCCGGCGCGGACGGCCGGTCCCCGATGCTCGGGCGGGCCTGTTCGACGGACTCCCGCGAGGACGCCCTCGCCAAGGCCGACGGCGTGGACCGCTCCGCCGAGCGGCCGATGGACCGCACGCTGCTGCTGGAGGAGTTCAAGGACGTCGAGTACGGGGGTGGCGTCCTCTACGCCTTCTACGGCGATGCGGGCGGTTGCGACGCCACCGGCTACCACCTCGTGAACTACTTCGACGTGGCGCTCAACGTCTCGTCGATGAAGGGCTACAACAACTGCAACGCCGTCCACCTGTGGTCCACCCTCGACGTGGAGAAGACGATGGACCTGCCGGCCCCCGCTCTGGGCGGCAACTTCAACGATGCCGTCCGCGAACTCCAGGTCTTCCACCGCTGAGTGCCTGTCCCGGCGGCCCGGCGCGCCCGGGCGGGCAGGGCCGCCGGGACGCGTGTCAGTAGGACTGGAGTTCTACCAGGTGCCCGTCCGGGTCCCGCAGGTGGGCGCTGCGCAGGTTCGGGCCCCACTCCGGACGGTCGGTGGCGGGCACGGCGAGGGTGCCGCCGTGGGCGAGGCAGAGGGCGAGCGCCGCGTCGACGTCGTCGACGCGGAAGGCGAGCATCGCGGAGTCCTGAGCGGCGGCCCGGACGGGCAGGTCCGTGGTGCCGAGGGTGGCGGCCATCGCGGCGCGGTCGTAGAGCACGAGGACGGCCTGGTCGTCGACGTCCCAGTTGGCGTACGGGCCCTCGGGGGCGCCCTTGACCAGGACGGCGCCGGTGAGGGGCGGGAGGACCGCGCGGTAGAAGCCGAAGCACTCGGCGAAGCGCGTGACGAGCAGACGGGGGTACAGGGCGTCCATGACCAGGGCTCCTGGGAGTGACTCGAATATTAATAGGTGCAGACCCACTATAGGAAGAACCCTAGAATCCAGCCATGACCCCTCCCGCCGCCCCGTCCCCGTTCCCGTCCCCTTCCTCGGGCGACATGCCCCCGACCCTGCTCGACCTCGGCACCTACCTCCTCTCCCGGATCGGCCGCACCGCGCGGGTCCGCCTCGGCGAGCGGCTGGCCGGACGCGGGCTGCGGCTGTGGGACATGGCCGTGCTGGCAGCCCTCGCCGACTTCGGGCCGCACGCCCAGCGCGAACTCTGCGAGCGGCTCGCCCTGGACCCGAGCGACCTCGCCAAGATCGCCGACCAACTCGCCGCCGGCGGCTACGTCGAGCGGGCCCGCGACAGCGCCGACCGGCGGCGCGTGTCGGTGTCCGTGACGGACGCGGGTCGGGCGCTGCTCGCCGAACTCGACGCCGAGGCGCGGTCGGTGCAGGACGAGGTACTCGCACCGCTGGACGCGGAGGAGCGGGAGGTGCTCCAGGGGCTGCTGCTGCGCGTCCACGCCGGGCTGACGACAGGGCGGTTGGGCCTGTGAGGCGGTAGCAGGCGTAGGCCCGTGGGAAATCGGGTGCGGAGCGTCGGCGGGCTGGTGTGAAATCGAGGGATGGCGATCACGATGAGCACGCCGAAGGTCGACGAACTCCGTTCCGCTGCTGGCGTGTTGACCGACTGGCAGCACGACGACCGACCCGCGGAGCTACACCCGGGAGACGTCGGCTGGTTCCGGCGGTTCGGTGCGGAGCGAACGGCCGCAGCCGTCCGGATGTGGAGCCGGGCGGGGGAGCTACTGGCCGTCGGCCTGCTGGACGGACCGGGCGTGCTGCGGCTGCAGATCGCGCCGAAGGCACTCCACGACGAGGAACTGGCACGGCAGGTGGCCGAGGACGCAGCGTCCCCCCGGCGCGGCGTGCTCCCGGAGGGCGAGGCGTACGTGGCCACCCCGCCGGGCGCGCTCGTCCGCGACCTGCTGGTGCGGCACGGCTGGGAGGACGGTGACGCCTGGACGCCGCTGCGCCGCGAACTCGGCGAGCCCGTACCGGAACCCGGCGTGCACGTCGAGGTGGTGGGGCCCGAGCAGGCACCCGAGCGGACTGCTGTCCAGCGCTCGGCGTTCGCCAACTCCACCTTCACCGACGAACGCTGGCACACGATGGCGGCAGCCGCCCAGTACGCCGCCGCGCGCTGCCTGCTCGCCTGCAACGACCGGGGCGAACCGGTGGCTGCCGCGACGGTGTGGTCCGCAGGAGAAGGCAGACCAGGCCTGATCGAGCCGATGGGCGTCCACGCGGACCACCGCGGCCTCGGCTACGGCCGCGCTATCGTGCTCGCCGCGGCGCGGACACTCCAGGATCTGGGCTCCTCCAACGTCGTCGTGTGTACGCCGAGTTCCAACGCCGCCGCCATCGCCACCTACCGATCGGCCGGACTCCGGCGACTGCCGGAGCTCCGGGATCTGCGCCGAAAGGCTTGAAGGCCTCTCCTTCGTCTCCGGCCTGTCGAGCAACGCGTCGGACGCCTCCAGCCTGCCCGGCCGGCAGATGGGATCCCCCAATACGGGGAAGGGAACCGCTGGATGAGCGGTACGTGTCACCCTGTCCGTGACGGCGGCGACATACCGGGGGAGGCTTGGTGGCTGCCAATGGTGACACCGAAGGAATAGCGGAACAGCCGGCCGTGTTCGTGGGCCCCCATCAGTTGCTGCGGCCGTTGGGCGAGGGCGGGATGGGGGTGGTGTACCTGGCCCGCTCGCCCGGACTGAGGCTGCTCGCGGTGAAGGTCATCCGGCCCGAGTACGCGGAGGACCCGCGGTTCCAGCGCCGGTTCCAGCAGGAGGTGGAGGCCGCCCGGCGGGTGACGGGGTTCCACACGCCGCCCGTGGTGGACGCGCAGCCGCGCGGTTCCCGGCCGTGGATGGCCACGGCGTACCTGCCGGCGCCGTCGCTCGGCGAGGTGGTCAGGCGGTTCGGCCCGCTCGGCGAGGCGGGTGCGCGGGCTTTGGGGGCGGCCCTCGCGGAGGCGCTGGCCGCGATCCACGCGGTGGGCGTGGTGCACCGTGACCTCAAGCCGGGCAATGTGCTCATCGCGCGGGACGGTCCGCGTGTCATCGACTTCGGGATCAGCCGTGCCTTCGACGCCGTTCACCTGACCCGGACCGGCATGGTGTGCGGCACGCCCGGATACATCGCTCCCGAGCGCATCGTCTCCGCATCCGTCACCTTCGCCTCGTCGGACGTGTTCTCGCTCGGCTGCCTGCTGGTGTACGCGCTCACCGGCCGTGCCCCGTTCGGCACCGGTGAGCCCGCGCAGATCAACCGGCGGGCGGTCTACGAGGAGCCCGAACTCGCCGGTGTGCCGGCCGTGTTGCGCCCACTGGTGGCCGCGTGCCTGGACAAGGAGCCTGCCCGGCGGCCCTCGGCGGCGGCCGTGCTGGCCGCACTGGCCCCGGTGGATCCGGCGGCGCTGCTGAGTCCGGGCCTGCTGGCCGACCTCGACGCCCGGGAGCGGCAGGCCGCGATCGACCTGGCCGCGCCGCCCGCCGATCCGCCCGCGCTGCCGGTGCGGACGTGGCAATCGCTCAGCCGCCGCGGCCTGTTCGGCCTCGGCGCCGGGCTCGGCGCGGGTGTGGCTGCGGCCGTCGGCGTGCCGCTGCTGCTCACGCGTCGGGCACGGGCGGCGGCCGGGACGGCGACGGTCGGCAATCCCGTGGACGCATGGGGAGCCGACGCGGGAGGCGCGAGCCCCGCGACCGAGGCCCCGGCCCCGCTGTGGAGCCAGCCGTTCGGCGGTGTGGCGGTCGACCATCAGCTCTCCCTCATCGGCTCGACGCCGGTGTGGTGGAACGCGGGGCTGGGCGCGACCGGCCTGGACGCCTCGACGGGGCGTCAGGCGTGGTCCCGGCAGGACGTCCAGTTGTTCCAGGCGCAGAACGGGCTGCTCTACGGGACGTCCATGGACTTCAAGAGTCTGGTGTGGCTGAACGCCACGGCCGAGGACCACCGGATCCCGCTCACCGTGCCCACCGAGCAGCGGTGGGAGGCCATGATGAGCATGCGGGTCTTCGGCGCGGACGACCGGACCGTGGTGATGGCCCGGCAGACGGCCTCCGCCGGCGGCGGAGTCGTCGTCGGGGCCGATCTGGGCACCGGGGAGGTGCTGTGGCAGCACGACGTCGCCCAGGCGCCGGTGTTCGTGGCCCGCCTCGATGAGGCCTCGTACAGCGGTTCCGGCAGCTTGATGGGCCTGGTCGCCGACGGCAGGTGCTACTACCGCGACGGTGACGTCCAGCACGCGGTGGACCTGCGGACCGGAGTGTCCCAGTGGCAGGCCGTCGGTCTCGCGGGTGGCATTGCCGGGCAGCCCGCACGGCTGATCCGCAGCGGCGAACTGCTGCTGGTCGTCGTCGGTCAGACGGTGGTGGCCCTGGAAGCGGCCACCGGGCGGCAGCGCTGGCTGGCTCCGCCCGTCCCGCAGGCGGTCTTCGGCTGTGCACTCGGTGCCGGCAGGCTGCTGCTGTCCGGGAACCTGGGCACCGCCTACTGCCTGGACGTCACGACCGGCAAAGGGCTGTGGCACTCCACCGTGGCGACGGCGACCTCGCCGGGCACGGGGATGGACTTCCGGGTGCCGTCGGCAGGCGACGGCTTCTTCGGCGTCTCCCTGCTGGGCGGGCCGTCCGGGGCCGCCGTCCTGGACGCCACCGCAGGCGCGGTCCGCTGGGTGTCACGCCCGGCCTCCGACGAGGGCCAGTGGACCACCGCGGCCGTCGGCGGAACGCTCTACTGCGCCTCCTCCACCACGCTGCGCGCCTTCCGGGCCGGCGCCGCATGAGCGCGCAGAGCATCGGTCCCTACCGCATCCTGCGCAAGCTCGGCGCGGGGGGCATGGGCGCCGTCTACCTGGCCGCCACCGGCAGCGGGCGCCCCGTCGCGGTGAAGACCGTGCAGCAGGAGTACGCGGCCGACGCCGAGTTCCGGCGCAGGTTCACCCAGGAGGTGGCGGCGGCCAGGTCGGTCAACGGGGCCTACACCGTGGCGGTGGTGGACGCCGACACCGAGGCGGAAGTCCCGTGGCTGGCCACCGAGTTCGTCGCCGGACCGTCGCTGTACGAGGCCGTGGTACGCCACGGCGCGCTCGCCGGGCCCGCGCTGCAGGTCCTGGGAGCGGGCCTGGTGGAGGCGCTCGCCGCGATCCATCGCGCCCGGATCATCCACCGGGACTTGAAGCCCTCGAACATCCTGGTCGCCCGGGACGGCCCGAGGGTCATCGACTTCGGGATCAGCAAGCCGACGGCCGACGCGCTGCCCACCGCGAGCGGCCAGATCATCGGCACTCCCGGGTTCATGTCCCCCGAACACGCGGCAGGGCTGAACCTCACCCCCGCCAGCGACCTGTTCTCACTCGGCGCCGTGCTGGCCTTCGCCGGGACCGGCCGCACGCCCTTCGGCGAAGGGCCGCCGGCGGTGCTGATCTACCGGGCCTCCGAGGAGCCTCCGGACCTCGACGGAGTGCCACCGGAGCTGGTGGGACTGCTGGTGCGCTGTCTGGACCGGAATCCGGCCCGGCGGCCCACGCCCACCGAGCTCGCCGAGGCCTTCCGGTACGGCCCGGCGGTCGGCGCCGACTGGCTGGGAGGGGCGGAGCGGACCGTACGCCGGCGTGAGCGCGAACTGGCCCGGGTGCTGAGCGATCCGAACGGCACCCGGCGCCGGCTGCTCGTCCTCGGCGGAGCACTGCTCGCCACGGCCGCCGCGGGCGGTGTCACCCGGGCCCTGTGGCCGGGCACCTCGGGGGAGCCCCCGACGGCCTGGTCGGCGACGCTTCCCCGGGCCGGCATGACACCGGTCGGCTGCGGACCAGCGGCGGTGGTGTGCGCGGACCGCACGGGTGCCGTCGGCTACGACCGTTCCGACGGGCGGGTGCTGTGGAGCAGCACCGCGGAGGCGGGGATGCTCCCGGTCGGCGACGGCGGGCGGCTCTGGTCCGTGGACTCCGACGGCTCGGTGCGGGCACGCGACGCGCGCAGCGGCGACACGGTCTGGCGTTCGTCCGACCCGGTTCCCGGTGCGCAGTCCGTCGCCCTGCCGCTGTCGGGCCTGCTGCTGGTCACCGGAGCCGACGGAACGCTGCACGGCTACGACGCGGCCGGAGGGCGCCGACTGTGGAGCGGCACGGCGCTGGGCACCTCCTACGGCATCCAGGGCATGCCCTCGGCGGGGTCGCTGATCGTCACGCTCCTCGGGGACCTGGCCCGGGGCGCCGAGGGCGCCTTCCGGTTCGTGGCACTCGACAGCGCGACCGGACGCCAACGCTGGTCGCTCGTCGCCCAGGACCTGTACGCGCCGCGGGAGGGGAGCCGACTGTACGCCCTGGGCACGGATCTCGCCCTCACCGCCGTGGACGGCGAGAACGCGACCGTCCTCTGGAGCCGGCCCACCGGCTTTCGGTCAGCCGGTGCGATCGTGTTCACCGGTGCCTACCAGGGTTCGCTCTCGCTCCGCCAAGGGGTGGTCGCCTGTCTGCCCCTCACCGGGACGACGTCCACGTCCGGGACGACCGTGACGGCGGCCTTCGACACCGCGGGCGCCCGGCTCTGGACCGGCTCGCGCATCGGCGCCATCACCGGGTGCGCGGACGCCGGAACCGTCGTCGTGACCGGCGGCCCGCAGGACGCGTCCGCCCTCGACCTGCGCACCGGGCGCACCGCGTGGACCTGGCCGTCGCCACACGGCGCCGCCACCGTGTGGGGCGCCGCCGGAGGGTCGTTCCTGGTCACTGCGCCCACCGCCGCCGGGGGGATCACCGTGCAGTCGCTCACCAGCGCCGCCGGCACCCCGCAGTGGCATCAGACGTTCGCCCGGCAGCCAGGGGCCCCGCAAGTCCTCGCCCAGGACTCGGCCCTGCTGGTCGGCTACGGGACCACCCTGACCGCCTATCACCTGTCAGCCGGCTGACAGCCTCCGAAGGGTTGATCACGAGATGGCCGAGATCGAGGACACCCCGCCCGCCACCGAACCGCTGCCGACCCTCCCGGGCACCCGCCCCCTGCCGCCACAGCCCACTCCCGCCACCCTCCCCGACCCGGCGGACCTGCGCCCGGCCGGACCCTCCCGGCGGTGGACCTGGCTGCTCGGAGGCGTCACGGCCGGGGCGGGCACCGCAGCGCTCGTCCTGGGCCTGGTGGCCAACCTCGTCACCCCGGCGGCGACTGCGGGGACGACGGCCGCGACGACGGTCTCCGCCGCGACGACCGTCTCGGCCACGACGACCGTCGCGCCCGCACCGACCCTCTCGGTCACCTCCGGACCGGCGAGCCCTACGACGGAGCCCTACACCACCTTGGCCGCGGGCTGCGCCCTGGTTCGCCCCGAGACGGTCGACCGCTATGCGAAGGGAACCTCGTGCAGCGAGCAAAAGGACGTCGTGGGCATGACCAATGCGAGCGCGGGCTGGCACAGCAATGACGGAGGCTGGACCATGATGCAGGTCATGGTCCAGCTGTCCCCGGTCGCCGAGAGTGTCTACGAGGTCACCGTGGCCGGGCACCGGAACGGGGGGGGCCACCAGCGGAATGAAGGTCACTGACGACCGGGCCGTTCCCGGCATAGGGGAGAAGGCGACCCTGTTCTACACCACCATGAATGGGTACGGCCACGCCGACCTCGTGGTGCTCCAGCGCAACGCGCTCATCACCATCAGCTATGAGAAGGGCACCTTTTCCGGGGTCACCCTGAAGGACATCCCGCCCGCCGACGCCGAAGCCGCCGCCACCGCCTGCGGCCAGGACGTCGTGGCCACGCTCGCCGCCTCGTGAAACCCGCGACGCCACCGACCCCGGCCGTGCGTCGATCCAGCTAGGGACTTTCTTTCGGATCAGCGGGCGGACCAGATGAAGATGCCCGCGATGTGGAGTCCGGCCTGGTAGACGGTGGCGGTCTTCTCGTAGCGGGTGGCCAGGCCGCGCCAGTTCTTCAGGCGGTTGATGCAGCGTTCGACGGACGATGTGACAAGCCTCCTAACAAAGCACTACTAGTCGCCGACGCGCTTCGGGCTGCCTGCCGCACCCGCCGCCCAGCCGACCCGGTGGTGTTCCATTCGGATCGCGGCTGCCAATACACGAGTCGCGAATTCGCTCTTCCGGCAGGCAAGTTCGATGTCAGATTGTCGGTCGGCCGTACCGGGCAGTGCCGGGACAACGCGCTCGCCGAGTCGTTCTTCGCCACGCTGAAGCGGGAGTTGCCCGGCGACCGGCCGTGGTCGAGCCGGGCGGCGGCCCGCACCGCGATCTTCGAGTGGATCGAAGCCTGGTACAACATGCGAAGGCTGCACAGCGGCCTTGGCTACCGCAGTCCCGTCGAGTACGAGACCGTCCTGGCGGCCTGACCACCACACCGATGGTGTCCGTCAAAGCGGAGCAAGCTCACTGGGTGATCGCCGGAGGTGAGTCGGCTGACGTCCCCGGGCGCCAATACCCCTGCGGAGAACGAGAGATAGGCCCCTTCCGCAATCGCGGAAAGGGCCCTTCTGCGTTCAGGGGTCAGTCGGTCAGCTCGAACTCCTGCTTGATCAGCTCGGCCTGACGGGTTGGCCAGTGACGCTAGTGAGCCGGTGGTTCGTCAGCCGACGATGGCCCACGACTGGGGGTGGTTCCCGGGGTCGCCGCAGGTCCACAGCGTCAGCCAGGTCCCGTTGTCCAGGGAGTTGCCCTCCGAGGTGATGCACTTGCCACCGTGCAGGGTCCAGATCCGCTCCTGGTCGAGGTTGTAATCAAACCGCTGCGGGCTGGACGTCGCGTAGGGATCGCAGGTCCACAGAGTAAGCACGGCGCCGTTGGTACCCGAGGCGTTGCCGCGGGGCGTCATGCACTTGCCGCTCACGTCGTGAACCAGGAGCATCCCCTCCCAGTGCCAGTTCTGCAGGCTGCTGCCCGTGCAGGACCAGACCGTGACCACGGTGCCGTTGTCGGTGCTGTTCCCCTCAGGGGTCGCGCACTTGTTCTCGGTGTTCCACAGGACCGAGCTGCCGACGGCCTGCGCGGGGCTTGCAGCGAGTGAGGTGAACCCGATCATGGCGACCAGCGCGAAGAGCGCGGTCGAAAACTTGCGAATCATGTTTCCCCGGATCTTGGATCTTTTAATGTCTCGGCCTGCCGGGCCGTATGGTGCGCGCCCATGCCGAAAGGAGCCCCGGAGGGCTGGAACTTCTGGCAAGGGGCGGTCGCCCGCCCGGCACACGGCGGCGACCCACGAGCACTGAAGCCCGGGTCGCCGATGAAGGAGCGCCCAGGATGGGAGCGCATCGAACTGATCGTGTGTCGCATGGCGTGCGATCCGGGCACAGTATGTTCATTCAGCATGGTCGGTGTCCAGCCACATCCGAAAGCAGCTCCTCCGCAACGCCGTCGAAGGGTCTGCCCAATGAACGGCCCCGTCCCGTAGTCGGTGGTAACGATGTGCGGCGGGCGCCGTTGGCAGGTCCTGCGAGATGTCAATGAGCTTGTGGGCACGGTGTTTTCCGGGCTGTCGCCGCTGTCGATCGAGGACGTGGTGGACGAGGGCGAGGTGATCCGGGTGATGGCCCGGACCCAGGACGGTCCGGCGCCCTGCCCGGCCTGCGGGGCGCCGACGGACCGGGTGCACGGGTTCCACCGTCGAACGGCGGCGGACGTGCTGGCGGATGGCCGGCGGGTGCTGGTGGCGGTGCGCGTCCGCCGCTTGGCCTGCCCGGTACTGGGCTGTCGACGGCAGACGTTCCGTGAGCAGGTGCCTAGTCTGCTGGAGCGCTACCAGCGTCGAACGGGCCGCCTCGCTGACCAACTAGGGACTTTCTTTCGGATCAGCGGGCGGACCAGATGAAGATGCCCGCGATGTGGAGTCCGGCCTGGTAGACGGTGGCGGTCTTCTCGTAGCGG
>NZ_JBHWGV010000156.1:0-7111 GCF_042732955.1 Kitasatospora sp. NPDC059747
TTTTTTTTTTTTTAAGTGCCCGCCCGCCCCCGGGGCGGCCCCCCCCGCCACCCCCCCCCCCCCAGAAAGCCCACCCCCCACCCCAAGCCCCGCGCAGCGGCCCCCACTACGCTAACCACAACCCCACCACCCACCCCCCAACAGGAGCCGTCCCCGATGCCCGCCGCCCCCGCCAACACCCCCGCCCCCCTGTTCGCCGCCATCGACATCGGCGGCACGAAGATCGCCGGGGCGCTGGTCGACGACCTCGGGCGGCTCCACCACCGGGTCCAGCTGCCGACCCCCGCCCAGGAGCCGGCCGGGGCGGTGTTCGCCGTCGTGCACAAGGTGCTGGACCAGCTGGCCGGATCACCGGACTGGGCAGGAGTGACCGCCCTCGGCATCGGCAGCGCCGGCCCGGTGGATCTCGTCCAGGGCACGGTGAGCCCGGTCAACATCCCGGGCTGGCGCGGCTTCCCGCTCGTCGCCGAATCAGCCGCACACCCGGCCGTGGCCGCCCGCCACCTGCCCGTACACCTGGCCGGGGACGGCGTCGCGATGGCCGCCGCCGAGCACTGGCGGGGTGCCGCGCGGGGCGCCGCGAACGCGTTGTGCCTGGTGGTGTCGACGGGCGTCGGCGCGGGCCTGGTCCTGGACGGCTCCGTCCGGCCCGGCCCGAGCGGGAACGCGGGCCACCTCGGCCACATCACGGTCGACCTGGACGGCGAGCCCTGCCCGTGCGGTTCGCGGGGCTGTCTGGAGGGCATCGCCAGCGGCACGGCGATCGCCCGCCGGGCACTCGCCGAGGGCTGGCAGCCGGCCGGGGAGGACCGTTCGGCCCGCGCCGTCGCCGAAGCCGCCACCGCCGGCGATCGGATCGCGCTGGCCTCCTTCGACCGTGCCGCCAAGGCCCTGGCGGCCGGGATCGCCGCCACCGCCACGCTCGTGGACCTCGACCGGGTGGTGATCGGCGGAGGAGTCGCCACCGCCGGGGAGCTGCTGTTCACCCCGCTCGCCCGGTACCTCGACGAGTACGCCGCCCTGCCGTACGTCCGGGGCCTCGACGTCCGCCACGCCGAACTCGGCACCGATGCGGGCCTGATCGGCGCCGCCGCCCTCTGCCGCTGACCCGCGCACCACGCACCACGCACCACGCACCACCCCCGACCCCCGGGAGACCCGCCATGCACCTTCTCCCTCCCTTCGCCCTGCTCCACAACCCGGTCCGCACCTACGCCTGGGGCTCCCTCACCGCCATCCCCGAGCTGACCGGCACAGCACCGACCGGCGCGCCACAGGCCGAGCTGTGGATGGGCGCGCACCCGTCCGCCCCGTCCCTCCTCCTCGACCCCGACGGCCCCACCACTCCGCGCCCACTCGACGAACTGATCGCCGCCGCCCCCGACACCCTGCTCGGCCCCGACACCGTCCACCGCTTCGGCCCGGTACTCCCGTTCCTCCTCAAGGTGCTCGCCGCCGACCGGCCGCTGTCCATCCAGGTGCACCCCACCCGGGCGCAGGCGGCCGCCGGGTACGACGACGAGGAGGCGCGCGGCATCCCGCTCGACGCCCCCGAGCGGACGTACAAGGACCGCGAGCACAAGCCCGAACTGCTCTGCGCCCTCACCGACTTCGAGGCCCTGTGCGGCTTCAGGCCGACCGCCGCCACCGCCGACCTCCTCGACACCGTCAACACCCGCGACACCCCCAACACCCGCGACACCCGCGACGTCCCGATGCTCGCGCCCTGGGCCGACGCCCTCCGCAGCCGCCGCCCCGCCACCGAGGTCCTCCCCGACCTGCTACGCGAAGCCTTCACCAAGACCCGCCCCACCCACTCCGAACTCGCCACCCTCGCAGCACATTTACACCGTATCGCCGCCACCAACAGCCCGTACGCCGAGGCCTGCGCCGCCTACGCCCGCGCCGCCGACGAGTATCCCGGCGACCCCGGCCTCATCGCCGCCCTGCTCCTCAACCACGTCCGGCTGGCCCCCGGCCAGGCGCTCTACCTCGGGGCCGGAGTCCCCCACGCGTATCTGCGAGGCACGGGCGTGGAGTTGATGGCGAACTCGGACAACGTGCTGCGCTGCGGCCTCACACCGAAGCACGTCGACGTGGACGGCGTCCTCGCCGTGACGTGCTTCGACCCGTCCGAAGCAGACGTCCTCGACCCCACCGACGAGGGACAATTCCCGACCCCCACCCCCGAATTCAGCCTCTCCAGGCTCCACCCCACCGAGTTCCCCACCCGCGCCGACCTCCCCACCCCCCAGATCCTCCTCTGCACGAAGGCCGCAGCCCGCCTCCGGTCCCCCGACGGAGCCGTCCTCGACCTCCGCCGCGGAGCCGCCGCCTACCTGCGCCCGGGCGCCGGGCCGGTGTGGCTGACCGGCCCGGGCGCCGAGGTGTTCCGCGCCACCACCGGCGCGCCGGCTCAGGCGGGCAGCGGGTGGCCGAAGAGCAGGTCGTAGCCGTCGGGGAGCTGGTCGAGCACGCGGTCGACGAGGTCCCCGGGCGCGAGGTCGACGGTGGTGCTGAGGACGGCCCCGATGTCCCACTGCGCGGTCGCCGGGGTGGCCCCGTCGATCCAGCCGACGACGGCCTCGACGAAGCGCTCGGCGGTCAGCGGTGCGCAGGTCGGTGCGGCGTCGCGCAGGAGGGTGGCATAGGCGCCGGGCAGGGCCTCGGCGAGCTCGCCCCGTTCGCCGCCGACCAGGTGCTCGCCGAGCAGGGCGAGCACGACGCGGGTGGCGTGGTCGGCCTCCGCGCGGCCCCCGTACTCCCCGCGTTCGACGACGCGGTCGAGGAAGTCCTCCGAGGAAATGGTCATCGCGTCCTCCTTCCGCCCGGTGGGTACCGGCGGGAAAACGGCGGCGACGACTGCCGCGGCGGCCGGGAGCGGAATGCGACCAGCGTGCGCGGGGGGACCGACGCAGCACGTCACCGACGCCGAACGTACCGGTGCCCGTGCTGCTCAGCGTACTGCGGAAGGGCGGGCGGGCGGACCGACGCCATTGTCGATCACACCCGAATTCGACCCGGTCCGTCAGGCCGCGGAGGCCCGGCACCGCCGGCGCGTGCGGCGCGCCGCGGTGGCCCCGCCGGCCCTGACCGGGACCCACTGCGGCGGCCCGGACGGCGGCGCCGTCGGCGCGACCGCGTCGGCCCGAAGGCACTCCGGCATAAACCCGGAGAGAAATCGCCGTTCGCTCTGGCTGAGTTTCCGCGAGCGCCCGGATTCACGGTCCCTGGCGACCACCACGGTACGGGCCCGCATAAAGACCAGTGGTTCCCGGCAGACATTCACCTCGACGTGTGCGGAACTACGCCCGAGCCGTTCGACGGAGATCCGGACGGACAATGGCTCGGGCCGGTGATGCAACTGTTCCAGGTAATCGATCTCGTGCCGCGCGATGATGAATCCGGACGGGAAGAGCGATTCCCGCACGGCGGTCGCGTGGTGGCGGAACAGGTCGTAAATCCCCTCCTGGACGTAGCCGACCAGCCGGGCGTTGTTGATGTGCCCGTTCTCGTCGACGTCGCTCCACCGGGTGGGGCAGGCCAGCACGTGCGCGCCCGGGTGCAGGGCGCTCACTGCCGCGTCAGCCCGGCGCCGGTCTCGGCGGGGAGCAGCGCCCGCTGCAACCTGGCGTAGTAGGCGGACTGTTCGCTCGCCATGCGGGCCGCGGTCCAGCCCTCCTCGGCGGCCTCGGCGGCGGTCTGCACGACCAGGCTGTCGAGCACCGCGTCGACCGAGCGGCAGAGTTCGGCGACGGCGGCCAG
Organism: Kitasatospora sp. NPDC059747; assembly: GCF_042732955.1. Classification (NCBI taxonomy): domain Bacteria; kingdom Bacillati; phylum Actinomycetota; class Actinomycetes; order Kitasatosporales; family Streptomycetaceae; genus Kitasatospora; species Kitasatospora sp. NPDC059747. The sequence goes on from NZ_JBHWGV010000156.1 coordinate 3,766, forward strand.
GCGCTCGGTGACGTCGGAGCCGCCGGCCGCGCTGCGGGCCGGGAAGGCGGCCAGCGAGTCGACCGCGAGGCGCAGATCGTCGACCGCGGCGGGCTGCTGCTCGGAAACGCAATTGCGCATGTTTTCTCCCGGAAAAGTCGCGGCAGGGCAGGGCCCGGCCCTGGTCGAATGCGTCGGATTACGCCGGGGGGAACGGTCGGACCACCCCCGGGCGGAACGGACGCTATCCCAGCCCGCACGGCCCGCGACAGGTTTGCGGACGATCAAGGGAAACTCACTTCCATTGGAGTAGTTTGGCGGGGCACAAAATATGCCGCATCAGCCGAATGCTCCGGCGCGGGGCGTGTATTCGCCACCCTCCGCCACCCCTGGTGCCGCGGCCGCCGTCACCAACCCCCGCCCCACCAGCGCGCCTTGTAGAGGTGGGTGCCGCGCAGGACCCGGGTGCCGCCGGGCCGGTGGAAGGTCAGGACGGAGGTGCACCAGTCGCACGGCGCGGTGTGCTCGGGGGCGACGGTGAGGAGGCGCCCGGTGCCGGGTTCGTCGCCGACGCTCTTGAGGTCGCGCTCGGCGGCGCGGTCGGCGAGCCGGACGGGGGTGAAGCGGCCGCCGGCGGTGTCGTACTGCCAGAGCGCGGTCAGGGTGCTCACCCAGAACCGTCCCGGCGCGGCGAGGACGGGCGCGAGGTCGTGCCCGCCGCGGCCGGGCAGCGGGACGGCGCGGACGGCGGTCAGCGCGGGCGCGGCCGGGGTTCCGCCGACGCGGAGGGCGGTCAATTCGTCGTCGCCGAGCGCCCAGAGCAGGCCGGTGCGCCGGTCCCACTGGACGCCGTGCGCACCGGGGAGCGGGTACTCGGCGTGCGCGGTGGCCCGCGGCCCCTGCGAGGCGGCGTAGACGCGCACCCAGCCGCCCTCGCTCGCGGCGACGGCGACGTTGCCGTCGGGGAGCAGCTCGATGCTGTGCGGGTTGGCCGCCGCCCCGGCGTCGGTCGCCCAGCGGGTCGCGCCGGTGGTGGTGTCCACGACGGCGGCGAGGCCGCCGGAGGCGGTGACGAGCAGGAAGCGCCGGCCGCCGCGTATTCGGCTCTTGGCCTCGTCCGGAGCGGTCCACGTGGTGGCGGGCCCGAGGTCGGCGAGGTCGGGCGCCAGGTCGGCGCTCCAGCTCCAGACGACGGGCAGCCGGTCGGGGCCCCGGTAGGCCATCAGCTCCTCGGCGCTCTGCAGGACGAGCACGCGCCGCGACCCCTGGTCGACGACGGCCACCGCCCAGCCGGGCTCGACCGCGTACGCCCCGGCGGCGGGCGCGCAGAGCAGCAGGGCGCACAGGCCCACGAGCGTCCTCCTCGGCACGCCACCACCGTGCCGGGCCCGCGCGCCCGCCGCACGGCACACGCAGCCGAACGGGCGTGCGAACCGTCGCCCGACCCCCCTTGCACCCTCTCCGCCCCACCCCGCAGGCCCGCCGCCCAGATCCGACCCGACTCCACACCGACTCCGACCCGACTCCACGCCGACTCCGACCCGACTCCACGCCGGTCAAGCCTTGGTAAAGTCCGGTCGGGCCCCTGGCAGTACCATTTCACGTATCACATCATGCTCCCCATGAGAAAAGTCATCGCCCTCCTCTCGGCCGCCGCGGCCGTCGCCGCCCTGGGCGGAGCCGCCTCCGCCGCCGAGCCCGACACCGCCGCCCTGGAGGACACCGGCCAGGGCAGCCTCGTCTGGAGCTCCTGCAACGACGCCACCACGCCGGCGCTCCAGTGCGCGATGCTCGACGTCCCCGTGAACTACGCCGACCCGCACGGCCGGAAGATCAAGATCAAGCTGAACCGGCTGCCCGCCACCGCCCCCAAGGACAAGCAGCAGGGCCCGATCCTGCTCAACCCGGGCGGCCCCGGCGACTCCGGCCTCTGGATGCCCGCCTACATCTCCGGGCAGATCCCGAAGGACGTCGCCTCCACCTACGACTGGATCGGCTTCGACCCGCGCGGCACCAACGCCAGCGACCCCCATGTCGTCTGCGACGCCCACTACTTCGACGCCGAGCGCCCCGACTACCAGGTGAGCCAGGGCACGTCGAAGGCATGGCTGAAGAAGGCCGCCGGGTACGCCGCCGACTGCGCGGCCGACTGGTCCTGGCTGCTGCCGCACATGACGACGGTCGACAACGCGCGCGACATGGACAGCATCCGCCGCGCCCTGGGCGTCCAGAAGATCAACTTCTACGGCGGCTCGTGGGGCACCTCACTGGGCTCGACGTACGGCCAGCTCTTCCCGAAGCACGTCCGCCGGATGGTGCTCGACAGCATCGTCGGACCGACCATCAGCTGGTACGACCACAACATCCTGCAGGACAAGGAGCACCAGCGCCGCTTCGACGCCTTCGCCGACTGGGCCGCCAAGGCCGACTCCGTCTACCACCTCGGCACCGACCGGGCAGCCGTCGAGAAGGCGTACGCCCAGGTCGAGGACGCCCTGCGGAAGGACCCGGTCGACGCCGCGCCCGCGCCCGGCAAGATCGGCCCGGCCGAGTTCGAGGACACCTTCTACGGCGGCGGCTACAACTTCCTGCGCTGGCCCCGGATGGCGACCGTCCTGTCCTCCTACCTCGTCCAGCACGACACCCGCCCACTGAACATCGCCTACAACAAGTACGCCGCGCCCGGCTCCGACGACGGCACGTTCCCCGCCTACAACGCCGCACAGTGCACCGAGAACGCGTGGCCGCGCGACTGGGAGACCTGGAAGAAGGACCAGGCCAAGGTCAACGCCGAAGCGCCGTTCTACACCTATAACAACATGTGGTACAACGCCGCCTGCATGTTCTGGCCCTACCAGGGCAACCAGGCCGGCCGGCTGAAGATCACCGGCAAGGGCCTCCCGCCCGTCCTCCTCTTCCAGGCCACCGAGGACGCCGCCACCCCGTACGAGGGCGGCCTCGCGATGCACGACGCGCTTCCGGGCAGCAAGCTGGTCGTGCAGGACGGCGGCAGCTTCCACGAGATCCTGTTCCACGGCAACGCGTGCCTGGACGACACCTTCACCGCCTACCTGCGCGACGGCAGCCTCCCCGACGGCAAGGGCCGCGTCGCCAAGACCTGCGCCCCGGAGGCCGATCCGGCCCCCGTGCTGGTGACGCCGCCGCCCACCCTCACCGCCAAGACCGCGGCCCCGGCGGCGCCGCTGTCGCCCACCGACCCGGAGGCCGTGCACGGCGTCCTGCGGTGACTCACCTCCGTGGGGGGGGGGGGGGGGGGGCGCGGGGCGGGCGCGGGGGGGGGGCGCGGCCCGCGCCGGGGGGCGCGCCCCCGGCTGGACGAGGGTGGTGGAGGCCGGTGGGGGGCGCT
>NZ_JBHWGV010000156.1:7121-18324 GCF_042732955.1 Kitasatospora sp. NPDC059747
ACCCGCGCCCCCCGCGTGTTTGTTCGGTCGCGGGGGCTCTGAGTGGTGAAAACCACACCCCCCACCCCGCCCCCCCCCCGGCCCCGGCCCGCGGCCCGGGCTCCTCACACGAAGTTCTTGTCGATCAGCAGCCGGAGGATCGCCGGGTACTGGTCGGGGAAGTCCATCGGGACGATGCCGAACCGGGCCCGCTCGGCCTTCCGCGCATCGAGGTAGGCGAACACCTCGGGCATGATGAACCGGGCGTTGTGCCGCGGGAAGTTAAGACCGCCGGAGAAGCTGGTGAAGTTCGCGAACATCCGCGTCGCGCCCGGGTCCAGGAAGGCCCTGTCGAACTGGGCCGTGACGAGCCGCGCCTTCTGGGAGTTCTCGATGCCGTCCCAGCGGTCCTGGGTGTCGAACCAGTCGTTGGTGCCGCTGGACCACTGGATGACCGACCACGGGTTGTCGAAGTCGGCCACCAGCACGATCCTCCCGCGCGCCTCGCCCAGGGCGGGCCAGCGGGCGTCCGTCCAGAACCAGCGCCGGAAGCCGAAGTCGTCCAGGTAGTAGTCGATCCGGCGCTGGAACTCGGCCGCGTCGAGCCGGTTGCCGCCCGCGTACTCGTTCTTGATCCGCATCACCACGACCTCCCCCGCGTGCGCGCTCAGGAACGAGGTGCACTGGTTGAGCACGTCCTGGAGCCGGATGTACTGGTAGTTGTCGCTGTGGTAGATCCCCAACTCGCTCGCCGTGCCTTCGAGTCCGTTGCAGCGAATGTCCAGGAACCGTATGCCGCACTGGAGTTGGTCTGGGATGCCCCAGTTCTGGGTGTGCGACCACTCCGTGCCGTGGAGGGGGTCCGTACAACAGGAGTCGTGGGTGCCCGGGACGGTCAAGCCGGTCAGCGGGAGGCCGTCGTCGAGACGGCCCATCCACTCCCGGTCGTCGACCTCCGCGGCGCGCGGCACGCGGCCCGCCGCGACGGCGGGGGCGGTCAGCGCGCCGGCGGCGAGCGCGGCGGCACCGGCCTTCAGGGCTGTGCGGCGGGGCATGAGGCTCATCCGTACTCCCGGAGTCGGGGGCACCCGGCGGGGCGCCCGCAGGAAGTGGTGCTCTCACTATGCTCCAACGTGCCCAGGGGGCAAGGTGGTTCACGCGCGCTTGGTCCTCACCGAACCGCCTCCGTACGGCCATGAACACAAGTCGGGAATCATGACGAATACGGCCGAAGGGGCGAAGCCGCGTGACCACACCGCCGCCGCCGGTGTTGTCAGGCCATCACGCCAGCCTCCGGAGGCCCGCCCATGCGCACCGCCCTGCTCAGTGCCCTGCTCCTCGGCGCCCTCGCCGTCCCCGCCGCCGCGACCGCCGCGACCGCGACCGCCGCGCCCCAGGTCCGCGAGGTGAACCAGGGCTACAGCATCCCCGTGGGCGCCGTCACCGACCTCGGCGCACTGCCGGTGCTCGGCAGCCTCGGGCTGGACTTCGCCCGGCTCCTGGGGCAGTAGACCGCGTCCGCCACCGAAGCCGCCACCGGCACACACCGCCGGTGGCGGCTTCGCGTTGCCCGGAAACACGCGCCCGCCACCGCGCGACACATCCCGCAACACACCGTCACAGCGCCGCAACACCCGTTCCCACCAGCCAAGATGCCGATTGACATCGGCCCACGGCCTTCAGCACGATGAGCCCCGAACCGCGTCGCAGCGAGCCGGAAGGAGGGCCCGTGCACACCGCCGTCCAGCGCGTCCCGCGCGCCGCCGCTCTCCCCGCCCGCCGCTGTTGTCGCGGCACCCGGGCGCTCTGACCGCCCCACACCTCCGGGCGCACCCACCGGCCCCCGAGCGCACCGACCGCTCCCCGCACGCCCTCCGCCGTGCCGCCCCACCCCGCCCGCTCGCCCGGCCCAGCCGTACCCGGACCACGGGCCGCTGCTGCCATCACCCGTCCCCGCCAGGGGATTCGAAGGGACATCCACCATGACCGACCTCCGCCTCACCCCCGCCGCCGGCCGGATCGGCGCGATCGTCCACGACGTCCGCCTCGGCGGCGACCTGCCCGCCGACACCGTGGCCGCCCTCGAAGCCGCCCTGTACGAGCACAAGGTGCTGTTCTTCCGCGGCCAGAAGCACCTCGACGACGCCGAACACGAGGCGTTCGCCCGCCTGTTGGGGCACCCGGTCGGCCACCCCACCGTGCCCAGCGCCGACGGCCGGTACGTCTTCGAGCTCGATGCCACGAAGGGCGTGCGGGCCAACAACTGGCACACCGACGTCACGTTCGTCCCCTCCTACCCGAAGGCCTCCATCCTCCGCGCGCTCGAACTCCCGCAGGCCGGCGGCAGCACGGTGTGGGCGAACACCGCCGCCGCCTACCAGGACCTCCCCACGCCGCTCAAGGCCCTCGCCGACGGCCTGCGCGCCGTCCACACCAACGACTACGACTACGCGGCGAACCTCGCCCTGCGCCCCGAGCTCGCGGACAACGCCGAGGTGGCGAAGCTGTTCCGCGAGGTGTTCGTCTCCACCGCGTTCAAGACCGAGCACCCGGTGGTCCGCGTGCACCCCGTCACCGGCGAACGGACCCTGCTGCTCGGCGCGTTCGCGCAGAGCATCCAGGGCGTCTCCGGCGCCGACGGCCGGGCGCTGATCGGCATCTTCCAGCGCTACGTCGAGCGGCTGGAGAACACCGTCCGCTGGGACTGGCAGGTCGGCGACGTCGCGATCTGGGACAACCGCGCCACCCAGCACTACGCCGTCAACGACTACGGCGACGAGCCCCGCCTGGTGCGCCGGATCACCCTGGACGGCGACCTCCCGGTCGGCGTCGACGGCACGCCGAGCCGGCTCCTGGCGCCCGTCGACCCGCCGCGCGTGGCCGGCCTCGTCCCCGCCGAGGAACTCGACAAGGAGCTCGGCAAGGACCTCGAACCGGCCGCCTGACCCCGCGCCCACGCCCACCGCCGTCCCTGCGCCAGCACCGAAGGACCCACCCGATGACCGCATCCACCACTCCCCCCGCCCCCGGCCTCACCCGCCGCGCCCTGCTGCGCGGCGGCGCCGCCGGAGCCGGCCTGCTGGCCCTCGCGGCCTGCCGGTCGGCGGCCGACCAGGCGGCCCCGGCCGCCGACGCCTCGGCCGGCCCGCGCAAGGGCGGCGTCCTGACGGTGGGCACCGGCGTCGACGTCACGCCGAGCCTGCTCTTCGCCCAGAGCGCCAACACGCTCGTCCAGCGGCTCGTCTTCAACACGCTGACCAGGTACGACGACCAACTGCGCCCGCAGCCGGAGCTCGCCACCTCGTGGCAGGTCGCCCCGGACGGCACGAGCGTGACGCTCCGGCTGCGCGAGGACGTCCGGTTCCACAACGGACGGCGGTTCACCGCCGACGACGTCGTGTTCGCGGTGCAGAACCTCCAGAACCCGGTCCGCTCGGCCCAGTTGCGGTCCACCGCCGCGACCGTCACCGACTTCCGCAAGAACGGCGACTTCGAGCTGACACTGGTCCTCGCGCACCCGGTGAGCAATCTGTTCGACCTCTTCGAGTTCATGATCATCCCGGATCGCGACACCGTCGAGGAGGCCGTCGCCGGGGCGAAGCTGATCGGCACCGGCCCGTTCACCCTCACCGACCGCAAACCCGGCTCCTCGCTCACCTTCGCCCGCAACGACGCCTACTGGAACCCGGGGCGGCCCCACCTCGACGGCGTCGAGATCCGGATCATCCCGCAGCCCGAATCCCTGCTGTCCTCCCTCAGGACCGGCCAGACCCACCTGTCCTACAACGTCCGCGGCAAGGACGTCGCCACGCTCAAGGACGACCCGCAGTTCCGGATCAAGCAGTACGACACCGGCGCCGGCGCCTACTACATCGGCGCCAACGTCACCGCCGAGCACGTCGGCGACAAGCGCGTCCGCCAGGCCATCGCGTGGGCGATCGACCGCGACCGCTTCGTCCAGCAGGCGCTCGGCGGCTACGGCACCGTCTCCTCCGTCCCCTGGCCCAAGTCCTCACCCGCGTACGGCGACGCCGACGCCGCCCACTACCACCACGACCCCGACCGGGCCCGCGCGCTGCTCAAGGAAGCCGGGCTCGGCACGATCACCCTGCCGTTCGCGCACACCGCCGACCCCGGCTCGACCGCGATCGCGCAGATCCTCCAGTACGACCTCAAGCAGGTCGGCATCGAGCTCGTCCTCCAGCCCACCGACTCGCCGACCATGCAGAAGCAGCTCATCGCCCAGACCATGCCCGCGCTGTGGACGCTCAGCCACGGCTTCGCCCAACTCCAGCCCGCCACCCTGGCGGTGAGCGCCTACCCGTTCAACGAGGCCAAGAACAGTTCGCACTTCTCCTCGCCGGCCTACACCGACATCGTGCAGAAGGCCTGGAACCGCCCCGCCGGCGACGGCCCCGAGGCCGCGGCCCTCTACCGGCAGATCACCGACGTCCTGCTGGACGAGGCGTTCGTCATCGACCTCGCCATCGCCGGACTCGTCGAGGTCGCCGGCCGCGAGGTCCAGGGCGCGACCCTCAACAAGTACAGCTACCTCAACCTCGACGACGCCCACCTCACGGCCTGATGGAGCCGCACGTGCGCACCTTCCTGCTCAAACGGCTCCCCAGCGGGCTGCTCGTCCTCGTCCTCGCCTCCTTCCTCGTCTTCCTCATCCTCCGGCTGATCCCCGGCGACCCGGCCACCACGCTCGCCGGCCCGGACGCCTCGCCCGCCGCCGTCGCCGCCATCCGCGCCCGACTCGGGCTCGACCAGCCGCTGTTCGGCCAGTACCTGAGCTGGCTCGGGCACCTGATCAGCGGTGACCTCGGGCCCAGCTACGCGATCGGCGGGCAGGTCGCCGACCTGATCGGCGACGGGATCGCCGCGACCGTCCAACTCACCGCCGGGGCGCTGCTCCTGGTCGTGCTGATCGCCGTGCCGCTGGCCGTCCTCGGCGCCACCACCGGACGACGCCCGGTCGCCGCCGCCGTCCGGGCCGTGACGACCGCCGTCCTCGCCGTCCCGCCGTTCGTCACCGGCGTGCTCCTGGTGCTGGTCTTCGCCGTCTCGCTCCGGATCCTCCCGGCCGGTGGCCACGAATCCCTGCTCGACGCACCGGACTTGGCCGTCCAGTACCTCCTCATGCCCGCCGTCTGCCTCGCCCTGCCCAGCGCCGCCATCCTCGCCCGCTACCTCAAGGACGGCATCGAGCGCGCCCTCGCCGAGGACTACGTCCGCACCGCGACCGCCCTCGGCGTCTCCCGCCGGCGCATCCTCTGGCAGCACGTCCTGCCCAACGCGCTGCCGCCCGCGGTCACCGTGCTGGGCCTCCAGATCGGCCAGCTCATCGCCGGAGCCGTCCTGGTGGAACGCATCTTCGCCTGGCCCGGGCTCGGCCAGCTGATCGAGCAGGGCGTCGCGCGCCGCGACTACCCCGTCGTGCAGGACCTCCTGCTGCTCGTCGTCGCCGTCTACGTCACCGTCCAGCTGCTCACCGACCTGGTGCACGCCTGGCTCGACCCGCGCGTCCGCTGGGAGTGACCCCATGACCACCACCACCCTTCCGCTTGGCCGAAACCGCTACCTCACAGGCCTGTCGACCTGGCGCGGCCTCGCCGGACTGGCCCTCGTCGGCCTGCCCGCCCTCGCCGGACTGCTCGCCCCGCTGCTCACCGACGCCGACCCGGACGCCCAGGGTCCGCTCGCCCTGGCCGGGCCGGGCGCCGGACACCCGCTCGGCACCGACGACCTCGGCCGCGACCTGTTCAGCCGGGTCCTGCACGGGATCACCGCCGACCTCGGGATCGTCCTGCTCGCCGTGCCGGCCGGCGCGCTCCTCGGCTGCGCGTTCGCACTGCTCGCGGCCACCTCCCGGTGGGCCGACCTCGCCGCCCAGCGGGCCTTCGACCTGCTGCTCTCCTTCCCCGGACTGATCCTCGGGCTCGCCGTCACCGCCGTGCTCGGACCGGGCCGCTGGCCGGTCGTCGTCATCATCGCGATCGCCGAAATCCCCTATTTCGGGCGCCAGTTGCGCGCCGGGATCCTGGTGCAGCGGGAACGCGATTACGCGGTCGCCGCACGCGTCGGCGGCGCCACCCGGCGGCGGGTCCTCCTCCGGCACGTCGTCCCGAACGCCGTGGACCCGCTGATCGTCCAGACCGCCGTCGCCCTCTCCGTCGGCGTGTTCATCGAGGGCGCGCTGAGCTTCCTCGGCCTCGGCGTCCGGCCGCCCGAGCCCACCCTCGGCAGCATCCTCAGCCAGTCCGTCGCCTACCTCGCCACTCACCCCGCCTTCGCCGCCGGGCCGCTCGCCGCCACCACCGCGCTGGTGCTCGGCTTCACCCTGCTCGCCGAGGCCCTGAACCGGGGGATCCGCCGATGACGCCCGTGCTCCGAGTCACCGACCTCACCGTGGAGTTCGACGGCACCCGAACCGCCGCCGAACCCCCGGCCGTCGACGGCGCGGGCTTCGGCCTCGCCCCCGGCGACACCCTCGGGATCGTCGGCGAGTCCGGCTCCGGCAAGTCCACGACCGCCCTCGCCCTGCTCCGCATGCTGCCCCCCGGCGGCCGGATCACCACGGGCTCGGTCGAACTCGCCGGGCAGGACCTCGCCGGCCTTCCCGAGGACGGGCTGCGGGCGCTGCGGGGCAAGCGGATCGCGATGATCTTCCAGGACCCGATGTCCTCGCTCAACCCCGTCCTCACCATCGGCCGGCAGCTGGACGAGGCGCTGCGCGCGCACGGCTCGCTGCCGCGCGCCCAACGCACCGCACGCGCCGTCGAGTTGCTCGACCTGGTCGGCATCCCGGACGCCGCCGACCGCCTGCGCGACCACCCGCACCAGTTCTCCGGCGGCCAGCGCCAGCGCATCATGATCGCCCTCGCGCTCGCCCACGACGCCGAGGTGCTGGTCGCCGACGAGCCCACCACCGCGCTCGACCCGACCGTCCAGCAGCAGATCCTCGGCCTGCTCGCCCGGATCAACCGCGAGAGCGGCACCGCCCTCGTCGTGATCAGCCACGACCTCGGCGTGATCGCCCGCACCTGCCGCCGGCTCCTGGTCATGCGGGCGGGACGGATCGTCGAGCAGGGCGACACGGCCGACATCCTCACCGACCCCCGACACCCTTACACCCGACAACTCCTGTCAGCCGTGCCACGCCTCGATGAACCCTCCACGGCCGCCGCCAACAGCACCCCCGGCACCCAACCCCTGCTCACCGTCGACGGATTGCGCAAGACCTACGGCTCCCGCCGCCGGTCCGTCACCGCCCTCGACGGCGTCGACCTCGTGCTGCACCCCGGCGAGACGCTCGGCCTGGTCGGCGAGTCCGGCTCCGGCAAGTCCACGCTCGCCAAGGCGCTCGTCCAGGTCCACGCCCCGTCGGCCGGTGAAATCCGCTACGGCGGCGAACCGTTGGGCCGGACGCCCCGTCGAGAGATCCAGATGGTCTTCCAGGATCCGTACTCCTCGCTCAACCCCCGGATGACCGTCGGACAGATCGTCGCCGAGCCGCTCGTCGCCCACCGCCTCGGCGACCGCGCCGCGCGCGCCGCCCGGGTGGCCGACCTGCTCACCCAGGTCGGCCTCGACCCGGCGGTGGCCGACCGGCACCCGCGCGCCTTCTCCGGCGGCCAACGCCAACGCATCGGCATCGCAAGGGCGCTGGCGCCCGAACCGCGCGTGCTGATCTGCGACGAACCGGTCTCCGCGCTCGACGTCTCGATCCAGGCCCAGGTCATCGACCTGCTCACCCGGCTCCAGCGCGAACTCGGCCTCGCCGTCCTGTTCATCGCCCACGACCTCGCCGTGGTGCGCCGGGTCAGCCACCGGATCGCCGTCATGCACCGCGGCCGGATCGTCGAGACCGGCCCCGCCGACCGCGTCGTCACCAACCCCGAACACCCGTACACCGCCGAACTCCTGGCCGCCGTCCCCCGTCCGGACGAGGCCCGGCCCACCACCCGGAGCACCGCGTGACCACCTCTCCAGACCCGCACCGCCGCGACCCGTACGCCGGCTTCCCCGGCACCGTCGGGCGCACCTTCCGCGAGTCCACCCCCGCCTGGCCCGCCCGCGTCCGCCCGCACGAGGGCGCGCCGAACATCGTCGTCGTCCTCATCGACGACATGGGCTACAGCGACATCGGCCCGTTCGGCGCCGAGATCCCCACCCCCACGCTCGACCGGCTCGCCGCCACCGGCGTCAAACTCGCCAACTACCACACCATGCCGCTCTGCTCGCCCGCCCGCGCGGCCCTGCTCACCGGCCTCAACCCGCACCGCGTCGGCTACTCCTTCGTCGCCAACGCCGACCCCGGCTTCCCCGGCTACGGCATGGAGGTCGCCGGCGACATCCCCACCCTCGCCGAACTCCTGCACGACGCCGGCTACGCCACCTACGCCGTCGGCAAGTGGCACCTGACCCGCGACTCCGCCTCCAGCGCCGCCGACGACCGTGCCAACTGGCCGCTGCAGAAGGGCTTCGACCAGTACTACGGCGTCCTCGAAGGCCTCACCAGCCTGTTCCACCCTCACCAACTCGTGCGCGACAACAGCCCGTTGGACATCGACGAGTTCCCCGACGGCTACTACTACACCGACGACGTCACCGACCAGGCCATCGCGATGGTCAAGTCCCTGCGCGCCCACGACGAGGACAAGCCCTTCTTCCTCTACCTGGCCCACAACGCCGTCCACGGCCCGCTCCAGGCCAAGCCCGAGGACCTCGCCCGCCACAAGGGCCGCTACGACGGCGGCTGGGACGAACTGCGCGCCGCCCGCTTCGCCCGCCAGCTCGCCGCCGGCCACTTCCCGCCCGGCACCGAACTGCCCGACCGCAACGCCGAGGCCGGGTACGACGTCGGCCCCTGGGACGAGCTCACCGACGTCCAGAAGAAGCTGTACGCCCGCTACATGGAGGTGTACGCGGCGATGGTCGACAACGTCGACCAGAACCTCGGCCGGCTCACCGACACCCTGGCCGCCCTCGGCGAACTCGACAACACCATCATCGTGTTCACCAGCGACAACGGCGGCACCGGCGAGGGCGGCCCGGAGGGCACCCGCAGCTACTTCAGCCGGTTCGTCCACCACCCGGACCTCCCCGACGACTGGAACCCGGACGTCGAGCAGGAGATCGAGCTGATCGGCGGCCCGCAGAGCCTCGTCCACTACCCGCGCGGCTGGGGCATGGCCTCCAACACCCCGTTCCGCTTCTACAAGGGCCAGACGTACGCGGGCGGCGTCCGCGTCCCGTTCGTCCTCTCCTGGCCCGCCGGCCTCCCCCGCACCGAGGGCGACACCGGCGTCCGCACGCAGTACCAGTACGTGACCGACATCCTGCCGACGCTGCTCGAACTCGCAGCCGTAGACCGGCCATCGACCCGAAGCCACCAACCAGTGCAGTCCCTGGACGGCATCAGCTTCACCTCCGTCCTGCGCGACAGCGGCGCCGCCAGTACGCACTCCGAGCAGTACTGCGAGATGACCGGCAACCGCAGCTACTACCGCGACGGCTGGAAGCTCGTGACGCTGCACCGCCCCGGCACGCCGTACGACGACGGCGAGTGGGCCCTGTACGACCTGCGCACCGACCCGACCGAGATCCACGACGTCGCCGCCGAACACCCCGCCCTGGTCAAGGAGTTGTCAGAAGCCTGGGAGGCCGCCGCCTGGCGCAACGGCGTCTTCCCGCTCGCCGACGGCAGCGGCGCCCTCGCCCTGCGCGGGCCCGAGGCAGAACGCCTGCGGCGCCCGGTCACGCTGCTGCCCGGCACCCCCGAGCTGGAACGCTACCGCTCCTCCCGGCTGATCTCCTTCCGCTCCTTCACGATCGAGGTCGCCCTCGACGACCACCGGGACGGCGACCAGGGCGTGCTCGTCTCCCACGGCGACCAGGGCGGCGGCTACAGCCTCTACGTCGAGGACGGCCGCCTCCGCTTCGCCTACAACCAGTACGGCGAGCTGCACGAGACCGACGCCGGACCGCTCCCGGCCGGCAGCCGGCTCGTCACCGTCGCGGCCGAGGCCGTCGCCGACCTCAAGTGGCTGTTCCGCCTGCACGTCGACGGCGCGGAGACCGGCCGGCTCGGGCCCGTCCACCAACTCATCGGCATGGCACCGTTCCAGGGCATCAGCGTCGGCGTCGACCGCAAGTCCCCGGTCTCCTGGCCCGTCCACGAACGCCACCGCTCCTTCCGCTACACCGGCGCCCTCCACTCGGTGACCTACGTGCCCGGCGACCCGGCACCGTACGACCCGGAAACCGTCGCCCGGGCACTGCAAGCGGCGGCAGCCGCCTTCGAATAGCCGCCAAGATCGCCAAGTCCCGGTTCCCACGGGCCCCGCCGCGTTAGGCTCGACAGGACGCGGCGGGGCCCGCGCGACCGACCCAGGGGAGGACGCATTGATCGGGGACCTGCTGCCGGACGTCGTGGCGGCCGAAGTCGCTTACAACGACCCGCCGGAGGCCCGACTCGAACCCGCCGAGGCCGCCGTCATCGCCAAGGCCGTCGACAAGCGCCGCCGCGAGTTCACCACCGCCCGCCACTGCGCCCGCGCCGCGCTCGCCCGCCTCGGCGTCGCCTACCGCCCCATCATCCCCGGCCACCTGGGCGCGCCGAGCTGGCCGGACGGCGTCGTCGGCAGCCTCACCCACTGCGACGGGTTCCGCGCCGCCGTCGTCGCCCGCGCCACCGACCTCGCCTCCGTCGGCATCGACGCCGAACCCGCGCTGCCGCTCCCGGACGACGTACTGGAGATCATCTCCCTCCCCGACGAGCGGAAGCGGATCGCCTCAATGCTGCTGCTGCGCCCCGACATCCCGTGGGACCGCATCCTGTTCAGCGCCAAGGAGTCCGTCTACAAGGCGTGGTTCCCGCTGACCGGCAAGTTCCTGGACACCAGCGAGGCCGACCTCGTCCTCTCCCCCGACGGCACCTTCACAGCCCGCCTCCTGGTCCCCGGCCCGATCGTCGGCACCCGCCGCATAGACGGCTTCGAGGGCCGCTGGTCAGTCCGCGACGGCCTCCTGGCCACGGCCATCGCCGTCACCCCGTAACCGATCCCCATACCCGAACCACCCCGCACCAACGCACCCACCCCAACCACCCCCCTCCCCCCAAACCCTCCCCAGCGAGAGGGTGCGCTGCGGGAGGGGGTGGCGGAGGGGGTGGCCGCGGAGAGGGGCGTGACGGGTGATTTTCAGACTGCCAACGATC
>NZ_JBHWGV010000157.1:0-8528 GCF_042732955.1 Kitasatospora sp. NPDC059747
GCGCCCGGGGTGGTCAGGTGGTGGCGTGCGGCGGTGAGGATCTCCTCGGACAGCTCGGCGTCGTCGCTCGCGCGGGCGAGGAGGATCGCGCCCACCAGGGTGGACAGGTCGGCGAGTGCGGTCTCGCGCCCGTCGCCGTCCAGCCGTTGCAGGCCGTCGACGAGGTCGCGCAGGCCGGCCGTGAACGCCGTGCGGACCGCGCTGCCCGGTTCGGCGCGCGCTGCCTCGGCGCCGAGGGTCGCGGCCGGGCAGCCGCCGCCCGGGTTGTCGCGGTGGACCGTCGACAGGTAGCGCGACACGAACTCGGTGCGCGGGGACGGGCCCTCCTCGGGGCCCTCTGCGGGGCCCTCCCCGGTGAGCCGGTCCATGGCCTCGCGCCGTTCGCCGAACGCGGCCCGGAGGGCCTGGGCGACGAGGTCGTCCTTCGACGAGAAGTGGCGGTAGAAGCCGCCGTGCGTCAGCCCGGCGGCGGCCATCGCCTCCGGGACGCTGACCTGGCCCGCGCCCTTCTCCCGGATCAGCCGGGACGTCTCGTCGATCACCTGCTGCCGGTGCTGCTGCGCCTCGGCTCGTGACACTCGGGGCATGTCGGCGGTCCCTTCTTCCTCCGGGGGGCTGGGGAAGATCCTACTTCCGCGGCCACTTAGATGATGGTAATAATCTAAACCTGATCCGAGAGCGAAGTGAAGCGAGGAGAAGGCACATGACCGTCATCGAAGGCTCCGTCGCGCTGGTCACCGGAGGCCGGCGCGGCATCGGCAAGGCGCTCGTCGAGGAACTCCTGCGGCGCGGGGCGGCGAAGGTCTACGCCACCGCACGCAAGCCCGCCCCCACCCCCGCCGGCGACGCGCGGATCGAGGTCCTCCCACTGGACGTCACCGACGGCGCCTCCGTCGCCGCCCTCGCGGCGCACGCCCGCGACGTCGACCTCGTCTTCAACAACGCCGGCGTCCTGCACCCGTCGCCGCTCCTCACCGCCGACCTGGACCTCGTGCGGGACACGTTCGAGACCAACGTGATCGGCCCGCTGCGCATCGCCCAGGCCTTCGCGCCCGTGCTCGCCGCGCGCGGCGGGGGAGCCGTCGTCGACCTGCACTCGCTCCTGTCGTGGGGAGCCGGCGCAGGGGCGTACGGCGCGTCCAAGGCCGCGTTGTGGTCGCTGACGAACTCGCTGCGCCTCGAACTCGCCGCGCAGGGCACTCAAGTCGTCGGCGTGCACCTGGGGTTCGCGGACACCGAGATGGTCGCCGCCATCCCCGTGGAGAAGATCGCGGCGGCCGACGTCGCCCGGATCGTCCTCGATGGCGTCGAGCGCGGGGACAGCGAGGTGCTCGTCGACGACGCGACCCGCGCGATCAAGGCCGCGCTGTCCGGGCCGGTGGAGGGTCTCGCCGTCCTCGGCCGCAACTGACCGCCCGGCCGCAACTGAACGCCCGGCCGCAACCGACCACACGTCATATCCGCACAGGAGGAAGAGCCATGCCGCTCTGGCACGTGTACCACCCGCCCGGCACCTACGCCCCGCAACAGAAGAAGCAGCTCGCGGACGACATCACCGGCTTCTACACCGGCTTCGGGCTGCCGCCGTTCTACGTGATGACGCTCTTCCACGAGGTCGCGGCGGACTCGTTCCACGTGGGCGGCGAGCCCGCCCCGGACGCCGTGCGCATCGTCGTCGAGCACATCGCGCGGCACATGGACGACCCGGACCAGCGCCGGCGGACCAGGGAGAGGCTTTCCGCGCTGCTCGCGCCCCACACCAAGGACCGCGGGCTGTACTGCGAGTTCCACATCGACGAGACGCCGCGCGACCTCTGGATGATCGACGGCTTCGCGCCGCCGCCGACCGGGAGCGAGGCCGAGAAGCGCTGGGTGAAGGAGAACCGGCCGAGCGCGTACTGATCCCCCAAGGGCGGTCTGCGGTGAACACGTCGGGAGCGCCACCGCAGAGGCGTTCGCCGGCTACCCCGACGGCACCGACTGCGAGCCTCCGCGCGGCGGCCACTGACGGTCACCGCCGCCCGGCGGGGGTGCCCTTGGTCCGTACCGGCCGAACGGCCGGTCGCCACGATCGACCAACAGGCCGCCCCCGCCTCGGTGTTCGCCGCCGGTCAAGGTCTGCGCCCCGGGGAAAGGGAGCCCCGGGGCGCGGTCAACGGACCGTCAAGTTCGCGCGGACGACCTTGTTGGCGTGCCCGCGGCCACCTACCGTCATCACGCCGAGTCGCCGGGCCGCCGTCCAGGGGCCCGGCCCGACCCGTCGATTCCGGACGCAGTGCCCCAGGTTCACCCCAGAACGTAGGAGGCCCTCCCTTTGCGTACCCGTAGAAGACTCTCCCTGCTCCTCGGCCCCGCCCTGCTCGGGCTCTCCCTCCTCTCCCCGTTCTCCTCCTCGGCAGCGACCGCCCCCGCCCTCCCACAGGGCACCCAGACCGACGCCGCTTACGCCGCGAGCCAGGCCGCCTCCCACGTGACGAACGTCCTGGCCACCGCCCAGCGGACCAGCTGCTACCGCCCCGAAGTGCCCTACACCGTGGACAGCGGCCCCGCCGGGGCCTACAGCGGCATGACACCCTGCCCGGCCTCCGGCGCGACGACCGGCGAGGACACCGGAGCCGCCGGCCCGTACGCGACGCAGGCGGGCAGCAACCCGGGCTACCCGGCCGCGACGCCGATGCTCGTCAAGGGCCACTCGGAGTCGGACCTGCGGGTCGACCCGACCGACCCCAGCCACCTCATCGGCGCGTCCAAGTGGGTCGTGAGCGCCGAGGGCTACAA
Source organism: Kitasatospora sp. NPDC059747 (assembly GCF_042732955.1). NCBI lineage: Bacteria > Bacillati > Actinomycetota > Actinomycetes > Kitasatosporales > Streptomycetaceae > Kitasatospora > Kitasatospora sp. NPDC059747. The sequence continues at coordinate 2,779 of NZ_JBHWGV010000157.1, forward strand.
CCACCTGCTGGGCTTCTTCGAGTCCCACGACGGCGGACGCACCTGGCCGGTCCAGGGCCACATCCCCGGCTACGAGGGCTGGACCGACAACACCGACCCCGTCGGCGCCTTCGACACGTGGGGCAACTACTACTCCCTGCTCCTGCCGTACCAGTTCGTCTATGACCCCAACGGCACCCACGACTTCATCCCCGGCACCGCCCAGGAGGCCAACCCGGCCGTCCCGTCGCAGGCCATCTCCCTCTCCGTGCGCCCGCACGGCGCGACCACCGCCACCCAGTGGATCACCACCCACAACGGCCGGCCGGACTACGTCGCGACCTACGACAGCATCGGCAACGGCCCCGACAAGCAGTGGATCGCCGTCGACACCAACCCCGACAGCGCCCACCGGAACCGCATCTACGCGATGTGGGTGGACTTCCACAGCAAGACGCCCGTCCCGTACGTCGCCTACTCCGACGCCCGCCCGGACGGCACCCACACCGACTGGTCCGCCCCGCAGGCGCTCCCCGAGCCGCCGTCCACCCCGCAGGGCGCCACCTACCTGCTGCCGCACGTCGCCCCCGACGGCACGGTGTACACGACGCTCACCAACTCCGACCCGGCGCACAAGTTCTGCTGCACCACGATCTTCCTCGACGCCTCGCACGACGGCGGACGGACCTGGTCCACCGTCTCGACCGTGCAGGGCAACATCACGCCGCCGCCCGGCTCGTACGCCAACACCACCTTCCGCGACGGCATCGAGGACACCTTCACCCTCGGCACGCAGCCGGTGAACGGCCACTACCCGCTCTACTCGGCGTACGAGGACTACGGCACGGGCGTCGTCAACGTCCTGCTCACCGCCTCCTACGACGACGGCGCGACCTGGTCGGCCCCGGTCCGGGTCAACGACAACGCCGCGCCCGTCGACGAGTTCCAGCCCAACCTGACGACGGGCCCCGACGGCACCGTCAGCGTCGCCTTCTACGACCGCCGCCTCCCCTGCCCGGCGGCCGGCACCCCCGAGGCGACGGCCGCCGGGCTCGCACTGGACACCGCCAACGCCAAGAGCCCCGGCGTCGCGCCCTACGGCGCCGCCAACTACTGCGTCAACACGAGCATCCAGTTCTACGACCCGGCCCTCGGCCCGATCGGCCACAACACCCGCCTGAGCGCCCACACCTTCGACCCGCAGCTCGACTCCCCGGTCGAGGGCTCGTCGACGTTCATCGGCGACTACTTCGGCAACACCATCGCCGGGAGCGCCGTCTCCGGCACCACCGACTACACCACCTCCGTCAGCACCTACGACGACGGCACCAACCCGGACCACCTCCAGCAGCAGCTGGTGACCTCGATCCCGGTGCCGCACAAGTAGGCCGGTACGCCGCCCTGGGGGTGTAGCCAGCTACACCCCCAGGACTGAACCCCCGGCCATTGAGCCGCGTCCGCCCCGGCCGGTTGACTTGGATCATGAACGCCACGCACTTCGCCGTCGAACTCCGAGCGGTCCACCGCACCTACCGCCGCGGGCCCGAACCGGTGGTCGGCCTGGACGAGGTGAGTGTCGGCTTCCCCTTCGGCACCTTCACCGCCGTCATGGGCCCGTCCGGTTCCGGCAAGTCGACCCTGCTGCGGTCGGCGGCCGGCCTGGAGCCGATCGACGGGGGCGAGGTACGGGTCGATGGCACCGTCCTCACCGGCCTGCGGGACAACGAGCTGACGGTGCTGCGCCGGGAGCGGATCGGCTTCGTCTTCCAGTCCTTCAACCTGCTCCCCGCCCTCACCGCGGCCCAGAACGTGGCGCTCCCCGCCAAGCTGGCCGGGCGGCGCCCCGCGGCCGCCGAGGTGAGCGCCGCCCTGGCCGCCGTCGGCCTCGCGGACCGCGCCGGACACCGGCCGGGCGAACTCTCCGGCGGGCAGCAGCAGCGCGTGGCCATCGCCCGGGCCCTGATCACCCGCCCCGCCGTCCTGCTGGCCGACGAACCCACCGGTGCGCTCGACACCAAGAGCGGCCGCGAGGTCCTCGCGCTGCTGCGCACCATGGCGGACGCCCCGGGCCGGGCCGTCGTCATGGTGACCCACGACCCGGTCGCCGCCGCCCACGCCGACCGCGTCGTCTTCCTGCGCGACGGCCGCCTGGCGGGCTCGCTGGAGCAGCCCACCGCCGAGCAGGTCGCCGCCCGGATGACCGCCCTGGAGGCCGTGGCATGCTGAGCCTCGCCATCGCCACCGTCCGCCTGCGCTGGGCCTCGTTCGTCGGCAGCTTCGTCGCGCTGGCCTGCGGCGTCGCCCTGATCGCCACGTCGATCCTGGTCATCGCCGCCACCGCCGGCGTCCCCGAGCAGGCCCGCCAGCGCTACTCGCAGGCCCCAGTCCTGGTGACCGCCGCCCGGAGCGTGGACTTCACGAGCGTCCACGGCGACACCCAGCCGACGCCCGTCCCCCTCCAGCCGGGCCTCCCGGCCGCCGTGATCGCCGCCGTCGCCGGGACCGGACGGACCGTCCAGGACCACACCTGCTACGCCCAGCTGGCCGACGGCCCGCGCGACCAGGTCGGACGCGCCTGGTCTTCGGCGGCCCTCGGGGGCTACCGGCTGACCGCCGGCGCGGTGCCGGCCGCCGACGACCAGGTCGTCATCGGCGGGGGCCGCCCCGAGCAGCTCGGGCAGCCCGTGCGGTTCGCCACCGCCGACGGCCCGCACAGCGCCACCGTCTCCGGCATCACCGAGGCGGAGCCCTTCGAGCACGCCGTCTTCTTCACCGACGCCCGGGCCGCCCGGTACTGCCCGGCCGTTGGCGTGCTGGCCGCCTTCGGCGACGCCGACGCCGTCCGCGCGGCCGTGGCCGCCACCGGCGGCACGAGCGTCGCCCAGGTGCTCACCGGCGCCGACCGCCGCCTGGCCGACCCGCACTACGCTGAGGTCAGCAGCCGGCTGGACGACGTCCAGACGCCGCTCGGCCTCGCCGCCGCGGTCTCCGGCGGCACCGCCGTGTTCGTGGTCGGCGCCACCTTCGCGCTGTCGATCGCCCAGCGGCGCCGCGAACTCGCCCTCCTGCGGCTGATCGGCGCCACCCGCAAGCAGCTGCGCACCCTCGTCAACCGCGAGGCCCTCGTGGTCGGCGTGCTCGCCTCCGCCGCCGGGTGCGCGCTCGGCGCGGCCGGGGCGCCGGTGGCCGGGCACTGGCTGATCGGTCACGGCATGGTCCCGGACGGCTTCACCGTCCCGATCACCTGGTGGGGGCTGCTCGTCGCGGGCCTGATCGGGCTGCTGACCGCGATGAGCGGCGTCGTGCTCTCGTCGTTCAAGGCCGGCCTGGTCAGCCCCGGCGAGGCGCTGGCGGAGGCGGACGTCGAACGGCACTCCCGGGCCGCGCTGGCCTTCCGCTGGGCCGGCGGCCTGCTCGTCCTCGGCGGCAGCACCGCGGCCCTCGTGATCACCGCCCGGCAGTGGCCCGACGCCGCCGCCAACGCGGCCGACTCGCTCGCCCTCCTGCTCGCCGTCGTCGCCGGATGCGTGCTGCTCGCGGGCGTGCTCGCCGGACCGGTGCTCCGCCTGCTGACCGCGCTGCCCGGCTTCTCGTCCCGGCTGCGCGGCCGCCCCGCCGAGGACGGCGGCGGCATCGTCTGGGCCACCGCCCGGCAGAGCGCGCTCACCGCCTTCCGCCGCACCGCCGCGACCACCACCCCGGTGGTGCTGATCGTCGCCTTCGCCGGGTGCCTGCTCGGCAGCCTCGACACCATCGACCGCGCGCAGGCCACCGAGGTCCGCAACCAGCTCGCCGCCGCCGACCTCGTCGTCACGCCCGCCGGCACCCCCGGGCTGAACCGGGCGGTCGTCGACCGGGTCCGCGCCGTGCCCGGCGTCCAGGCCCTCGTCATCACCCCGACCTCCGTGATGGCCGAGCAGAACGGCGAGTCCCTGGTGCCCTTCCGTGCCGCCGCGGCCGACCCCGCCGCGCTCGCCGCCGTCGACCGCCTGCCGGTCGTCGCCGGCTCCGTGGCCGACCTCGGCCCCGACACGATCGTGCTCAGCCGCACCTGGCCCGGCTCGCCCGCGGTCGGGCAGCGGGTGCCCGTCCGCCTGGCCGACGGCACTCCCAGGACGCTGCGGGTCGCCGCCGTCCTCGGCACCGGTGCCGAGGCCGTCCAGGCGTGGGTCACCGGCCCGAACGCCGTCACCGACAGCGTCGGCGGGCCCGCCCTCGCGAGCCGGATCGACCTGCGGCTGCCGTCCGGCACCGACCGGCAGCAGGTGGAGGCGGGCCTGGAGGCGGCCGTCCACGGACTCGGGGCGCGGCTCGCCACCCCGCAGGACGTCTGGAAGGCCGCGACCAACGCCGACGCGGAGGCCGCCTGGAACGCCCTGCTGATGATCCTCGGCCTCGCGATCGGCTACGCGGCCATCGCCCTCGCCAACTCCCTGGTCATGACCGTCACCGACCGCAGGCGCGAACTGTCCCTGCTGCGCCTCGCCGGCGCCACCAAGATCCAGGTGCTGCGCACCGTCGCCGTCGAGACGCTGATGTGCGTGGCGGCCGGCACGGCGATGGGCGTCCTCGGTACGGCCATCAGCGTCGGCGGCTCCTGGGCGGCCCTCGTCCACCTCATCGGCCCGACGCCCGCAGCCATGCCCTGGGGCACGATGGGCGCGCTCGCCGCCGCCTGCGCGGCCGTCGCCCTCACGGCGGCCGTCCTCCCGGCCGCACTCGCCCTGCGGGGCCGGGACGGCGAGGACATCCTGCGCGGGGCCGCGTAAGGCGGGGGTCCTCAGCCGGCGGACGGCTGCAGGGGCTTGCGGACGAGGTAGGTGAGGCCGAACCCGGAGTCGCTCTCCCGGACGTCGGCGTACCCCCGCCGGAGGTAGAACCGGTGCGCGGTGATGCTGGCGCCGGCCTCCATGTGCGCATGCCCCTCGGCCGCCGCCAGCGCCTCGATGTGGTCCATGAGCAGGCGGCCGATCCCGCGCCCCGCCGAATCCGGATCGACGAACATGCTGAAGACCTTGTGGCCGTCCCGGGAGACCGTCCCCACGACCCCCTCGTCCTCCGCGACGAAGATGTGCCGGTCCGCGGACAGCTCGACGAACCGCCGAGCCGTGAAGTGCTCGCACATCCGGTCGATGACCTCCGCCGGATAGTCCCGGCTGTTCACCTCCCGCAGGCAGCGGTGCACGATCTCCGCCACCCGCGGAGCGTCGTCGGAACGGAATGACCGGACGGCGATCACCACTGCGCCTCCCAGGCAGTCGGTCGGACGTAACCGCTGTCGAGGGTACGCGGCCGGGCCGCGCCGCGGGCCCCGTCGGGCGGGTGGGGCGATCGGTTCCCGGAACCACTCGATGGTGCCATCCGGGCGGCGTGTCCCTGGGATGCGGGCGTGGTTTGGGGTGTCGTTGTCGGCGTCGCCCACCGACCGCGTCCGATACCGGAGGTACCCGCATGTCCACCATCACCACCGTCCTGACCGTCGACGGCATGAGCTGCGGCCACTGCGAGAAGACGGTCAGCGCCGGGCTCTCGGCCCTGCCCGGCGTCACCGACGTCGTCGCCGACGCGCCGTCCGGCCGCGTCACCGTCGCGTCGGCCGAGCCGCTCGACGAGGCGACGCTCCGCAGCGCGGTCGACGGGGCCGGGTTCACCTTCGTCAGCCGCGTCTGAGTCCCGCTCCGGCCACCGGCCCCGGGTCGGTGGCCGGGCCGGATCGGGCCGCCGGATAAGCCCGCCTCGGGGTCGGGCCGGGCGCGGCTCGTGCAGTCGTG
>NZ_JBHWGV010000157.1:8538-17999 GCF_042732955.1 Kitasatospora sp. NPDC059747
CCCCGCGGGGGGGCCGGGGGGGGCGGCACCCCGGCCCCCGGCCGTGCTGCCCCCCCCGCCGCCCCCGCGCCCGGGGGGGGGGCCCGGGGGGCCCGCGCCCCGCCGGATCAGCCCGCCTCGGCGTCGGGCCGGGCGCGGCTCGTGCAGACGTGGCCCATCCGGAAGCCGACGCCGCGCACCGTGACGATCCAGCCGCTGTGGCCCAACTTGCCGCGCAGCGAGCTGACATGGGTGTCGAGCGTGCGGCTGGCCCGCGGGCCGAGCGCGTGGGCGGAGGTATCGTCCCAGATCTCGCTCATCAGGCGGCGGCGCGAGACCACCGTGCCGGGGTGCCGGGCCAGGTAGTGCAGCAGGTCGAACTCCTTGCGCGTGAGCTGCACCGCCCGCCCGCGCAGGCGCACCTCGCGGGTGGCGCCGTCGATGGAGACGTCGCCGATCGTCAGCACCCGCACCGGGACGGACGGCACGCCGAGGACCCGGCGGACGCGGCGCATGATCGCCTCGATCCGGGCGAGCAACTCGTGGAACTCGTACGGCTTGTCGAGGCAGTCGTCCGCACCGGCCCGGAGGCCGCGGATCCGGCCCAGGTCGGCCGTCCGGTCGGTGAAGGCGACGATGGGGGTGTCGCTGATGGTGCGGATGCGCCGGCAGACCTCCAGGCCGTCGAGGTCGGGGAGCTCCATGTTGAGCAGCATGATGTCCGTGTCGTCGCAGGACTCCAGTGCCGCTGCGCCGCTGGGGGCGGTCGCGACCTCGTAGCCGTGCTGCTCCAGTCTGACCGCGAGCGCTCGGGAGACGCTTTCCTGGCCTTCCACGATGAGCACCTGCATGATGCCTTCCAGGTTCGGTGGCGCGGGTGGGTCGGTCTTCCGCGGTGGGTGGGGGCGGGACCGGTGGGGCCGGTCCCGGGCGTGACCGGCCGGACGACCGCCGGGACGGTCGTCGAAGCGGTCGTCGAAGCGGTCGTCGAATTCGCCGGGAACGAGGTGGGGGAGAGCCCGGGGAGTTTCAGCCCGTGAGCGGGCAGGCGTGTGCGCAGGGACGTCCGGTCCGTGGCGGCCCCGCGCGCGACACCTGTCGACGTGTCCAGTCCACGATTCCCCCGTTTCGTGCACTCATCACTTGCGTGGGGGCGTTCCCGATCACGCCGAGCGGCCGGTGCCAATTCGGTACGGATCGTGGGATATTGCTACGCCCCGCAACCATCCTCCCCTTGCCCTGCCGCTGATGACAACACCCTTGTTGCCGGTGTCACATCAGGGGGGTGCCGGTCGGCCGTGAGGACCTGCTTTTCGGTCAGCCTTGAGGAGAATCGGGTGACTTGAGTCGGCGTCAGGGAGGTGTGCCCACTCCCTGCCACTCTCAACTTATAGCGCACCGGGGGTCTTGCGGCAAGGCCCCCACTGTCCCGCAGAATCACCACCTCAAGATCTCAACGAGGTCTCAACCTGCGGAAACGGGGAGTCACGACGATGCGAGTGGTGCTGTCGACGTACGGGTCGCGCGGAGACGTCGAGCCGATGGCGGCGCTGGCCGTGCGGCTGCGCGAACGCGGCGCGGAGGTGCGGGTGTGCGCGCCGCCGGACGAGGAGTTCGCCAAGCGGCTGGCCGACGTCGGTGTGGAGCTGGTGCCGGCCGGTCCGTCGGTGCGGGAGTTGGTGACGGGTGTGCGGCCGATCGCGGGGAGCATCCAGGAGCGCGCCGCGCGGTTGACCGCCGGCTACTTCGAGGCGGTGTCCGCGGCGGCCGGGGACGCCGACGCGGTGGTGGCGACGGGCCTGTTCCCGACCGTGGCCGGGGCGCGGTCGGCGGCCGAGAAGCTGGGCGTCCACTTCGCCTACGTGGCGCTGCAGCCGACCATGCTGCCGTCCCCGCACCACCGGCCGTACACGTATCCCGGGCATCCGTTCCCCGAGGACGTCACCGACAACCGGGTGCTGTGGGAGCTGCACGTCGGCGTCATGAACGAGGTGTTCGGCGGGGTGGTCAACGAGCACCGGGCGACGGTGGGCCTGCCCCGGGTGGACGACGTGCGCACCCACGTCAACACCGACCGTCCGTGGCTGGCGACGGACCCGGTGCTCGGGCCCTGGGAGCGGCCGGCCGGCGTCGACCCCGTGCAGAGCGGCGCGTGGATCCTGCCGGACGACCGCCCGCTCCCGGCGGACCTGGTGGCGTTCCTGGAGGCCGGCGAGGCCCCGGTGTACGTGGGATTCGGCAGCATGCCGATGGGGCAGTCGAAGGAGACGATCGCCGAGGACGTCGTCGACGCGGGCCGCGCACAGGGCCGCCGGATCGTCGTCGCGCGCGGCTGGGCGGACCTGGCCCCGATCGACGGCGCCGACGACTGCTTCGTCGTCGGCGAGGTGAACCAGCAGGCGCTGTTCCCGAGGGTCGCCGCGGTCGTGCACCACGGGGGCGCGGGCACCACGACGGCCGCCGCGCGCGCCGGGACGCCGCAGGTGCTGGTGCCGCAGGTGGTCGACCAGCCGTACTGGGCCGCCCGCGTGGCCGCCCTGGGCATCGGCGTGGCGCACGACGGTCCGGTGCCGACCGCGGCTTCCCTGTCCGCCGCGCTCGGGACGGCCCTCGGCCCGGAGCTGCGCGCCCGGGCCGCCGCTGTCGCGGGCACGGTCCGCGCGGACGGTGCCGCGGTGGCGGCGGAGCACCTGGTGGAACTGGTGGGCGCGGGGCGCCGGCCCGTGTGAACCGCTTACGGCGCCGGCGAGGCCGTGGACGCCGGGACGGGCGGGCCGGTCAGCAGGGTGCCGGCCTCGGAGTAGGGCCAGCCGTTCGGCACGCAGCCGTGCATGCCCTTGATCTGCTGCATCATCACCGGTGCGGGAGCGCCCGCGCCGGGGCAGTCGACGTGCCCGTTCCCGAGGATGTGGCCTACCTCGTGGTTGACCGCGAGCGCGTGGTAGAGCTCGGGGCGCCCGGTGTAGAACTGCGTGAGGTCGGTCCAGCGCTTGGCGTTGATGACGACCTGCTTGCCGGCCGCGCAGTTCACCGTGCCGCCGGTGTCCAGTCCGTACTGGCCGCAGATCCGGTCGGTGGACTTCGGGGTGGCCAGGTACACCGTGAAGTCCACCGGGTCGGCGGCCACCCGCTGGAAGGACACGGCGCCGCCGGCCGCCCAGCCCTGCCGGACGTTGCCGAGGACGGCGTCCACGTCGGCCGCGAACTGCTCGGGGCGCTGCGGCAGCCCGTTCTCCACCCGCACCTTGTACCGGTACAGGTGCTCGCCGGTGCCGGCGCGGTCGGTGCCGCCGGTGGCCGTGGTGAACGCGAGCTGCTTCGGCTCGTGGTGCCACGGCTGCCACCAGAGCAGCCCGCCGGTGAGCGCGGCGGCCACCGCGAGGGCGAGCAGGCCGGTGCGTATTCGGCCGGGGGTCGGACGGATGGCTGCCATGGGTGCGATCTCCTGAACGGGGGGCTTACGGAGAGGACGACGCTCCCCGCAGTGCTTCCGGTTCACCCGGACGGCCCTGTCCTGTCGCCGGGGTGTGATGGGCTTGGGCGAGGCTTGGGCGAACGGAGAGAGGATCCTCGATGAGCCACGCCCGCGTGCCGGGCCGCACCTCCGTGCTGGCCCGGGCCGTCTGGTCGTACGTCCGGAGCGCGCCGGGCACCTTCGTCTGGCTGGCGATCCTGCTCGGCACCACCTTCGTGATCGACCGGGTGAGCCCGAGGGTGGCCCACCACATCCTGGAGAAGCGCTCGACCAACCTGCACCACCTGGAGGTCGCGCCGCTGAAGGTGCTGTTCAGCAGCGCCCTGTGGATCGAGGGCGGCGGCTGGTGGTTCTACTTCGTGCTCTACAACGTCTTCCACGTGCCCGCCGAGCGGTGGCTCGGCACGGTGCGCTGGCTCGCGGTCGTCCTGATCGCGCACATCGGTGCGACGTACATCAGCGAGGGCGCGCTGTACTGGGCGATCAGCCGGGGCCTCGCCCCGCACCGGGCCGTCTACACGCTCGACGTCGGCGTGAGCTACGCCCTCGCGGGCGTCGTCGCCGTGCTCACGTACGCCCTCGTCCGCCCGTGGCGGTACGTGTACGCGGCGGGTGTGGTCGTGTTCTACGGCTACGGCCTGCTGCAGAACCGCGACTTCACCAGCGCGGGCCACTTCACCGCCGTCCTCATCGGCCTCGCCTGCTACCCGTTCACCCGGGGGCGGCCCGCCGCCTTCGACCCGGTCGCGGCGGCGCGCACCGCCTGGCAGTGGGTCCGCGGGCATGGGCGCCCCAGCCGGTCCCGGAGCTTCTAGGGCGTGTCTTTCGCCCTAGGATCGGAAGCGAGACCGCCCCCGCGAGCGGAGCCAGGAAGGCGGGTGGCGCCGATGACACCGAGGGACGGCCCGTGGCCGCGCTACCTGCGCGTGCTGCCGTGGCTGCTGGTCGCCGGCGGCCTGCTGTGGAACGCCATCGACACGACGAACTACTGGGGCGACCCGATGGTGGCCGCCGCGGCCGTCCTGGCGGGCGCGCTGCTCCCGCTGCGGGACACGCTCGCCGTCGGCGCCGCCAACGTGGTGGGCATCGTCGCGCTGTCCTTCCGCGACGGCACGGTCGGCACCGAGGGCGGCTACCTGGAGCTCACCAACACCGTGTTCGCCGCGCTGCTGGGCGTCTGGATCAACCGCGTCGTCGCCCGCCACGGGCGGCGGCTGGCCACGGTGCGCAGCGTCGCCGAGGCCGCCCAGCTGGCCGTCCTGCCCGCGCCGCCGGACCGGGCGGGGGAGCTGACGGTGGCCGCCTGCTACCGGGCAGCCCAGACGGAGGCGCTGATCGGCGGCGACGCGTACGCCGTCCAGGAGACTCCGTACGGCGTGCGGCTGATGATCGCGGACGTGCGGGGCAAGGGCCTGCCGGCGGTGGCGACGGTGTCGGTGCTGCTCGGGGCGTTCCGGGAGAACGCCTCGCGCGCCTCGGACCTGGTCGCGCTCGCGGACGCCCTGGAGCAGTCGCTGGCCCGCGAGAGCGAGCACCGCGACGAGGAGGTGCGGACGGAGGGGTTCAGCACGGCGCTGCTCGCGGAGTTCCCGGGCGGCCGGGACGCCGTGCACGTCCTGAGCTGCGGCCACCCCGGGCCGTACCTGCTGGGCGGCCCGGGCGGGGCGGCCGGCCCGGGCGGCGTGCGGCGCCTGGACGCGGCCGACCCCGGCCTGCCGCTCGGCATGGGCGCGCTGGGCCCGGACCGCTCGGCGCCGGACCGGTGGCCGTTCCCGGCCGGGCACACGCTGCTCCTGGTCACGGACGGCGTCACCGAGGCCCGGGACGGCGCCGGGCGGTTCTACGACCCGGTGAGGGGCCTCGCCCCGCTGGGTCCGTTCGCCGGGCCGGGGGAGGTGCTGGACGCCCTGGGGCGCGACGTGGCGGCCTGGACGGGCGGCCCGCGGGACGACGACATGGCCGTCCTCGCCGTCACTCGTCCATGAGTTCTACTCTTGCCCCGTGAGTGCGCACGCGACGCTCGACGACGCCACGGCGGCCGACCTCGAAGGCCTGGAGACGCTGGTCCGGCTGCTGGCCGGGCGGGGCGTCGTGGTGCTCAGCGGCGCGGGGCTGTCGACGGAGTCCGGCATCCCCGACTACCGGGGCGCCACCGGCAGCCGGCGCCGCCGCGCGCCGATGACGTACCAGGAGTTCACCGCCGGCGAGGAGGCCCGCCGCCGGTACTGGGCGCGCAGCCACACCGGCTGGCGCACGATCGCGGCGGCCGAGCCCAACGCCGGGCACCGGGCGGTGGAGCGGCTGCGCCGCTCGGGCCACGTGGCGGCAGTGATCACGCAGAACGTCGACGGCCTGCACCGCGCCGCCGGCACCCGGGCGGCCGTCGAACTGCACGGCGGACTGCACCGGGTGGTGTGCCTGGAGTGCGGGCGCACCAGCGCGCGCGAGGAGCTGGACGGGCGGCTGGAGGAGCTGAACCCGGGCTTCCGCGCGGCGGGGGCGGAGGTCCGCCCGGACGGCGACGCCGAGCTGCCGCAGGAGCTGGTCGACGCGTTCCGGGTCGCCCCCTGCGGGGCGTGCGGCGGGGTCCTCAAACCGGACGTCGTGTTCTTCGGCGAGAGCGTGCCGAAGCCCCGGGTGGAGCGCTGCTTCGGGCTGGTCGACGCCGGGCAGGCGCTGGTCGTGCTCGGGTCGTCCCTCACCGTGATGTCGGGCCTGCGCTTCGTGCGGCACGCGGCCCGCGCGGGCACCCCGGTGGCGATCGTCAACCAGGGGCGGACCCGTGGCGACGACCTGGCCGCGGCCCGGATCGACCTGCCGCTGGGTGCCGTGCTGACCGAGGCCGCGCACCGGGTGGGCTGACGTCGGCCCCGTTTTACTGCGCTGTTCAAAGCCCTGCTTGGGAACACATCCGGGGCGCTTATGGCCAAACTCACTCGTTCGAGTGAGTTTGGCGGGGCTCGGTAGCCCTGCGTACTGGTGCGTCCACAGATCGGTGAACCTAAACGTCCTCACACGAACCCGGATCGGCCGCAACAATCTGACGCATCGTCGGATCAGCCGATTTACGGGAGGGGACCACACGTGACCACCGAGGCCGTCCAGCAGAGCCAGCAGAGTCAGCAGAGCCTCAGTACCTCCGCCGCCCGGAACCTCGCCACCACCACCAAGACCGTGCCGCAGATGCTCGGGATCACCCCGCGCTACCTGCTGCGCGCGCTGCCCTGGGTGGACCTGGAGGCCGGGGTCTTCCGCGTCAACCGCCGCCGCGGCTTCATCCTCGGCGACGGGCTGATCAGCACCTACGTCGACGGCGCCGGCGCCAACCAGGTCGTCGCCGAGGACCTGCGCGAACTGGCCTTCCTCAGCCAGGTGGACAGCCCGCTGCTCGCCGCGCTCGCCAGCGCCTTCGTCGAGCGCGAGGTGGCGCCCGGCGAGCTCATCGTCGAGGCCGGCGCCCCCGCCGACCAGCTGCACATCATCGCGTTCGGCCGCGCCGAGAAGCGCGCCACCAACGAGTACGGCGCGGACGCCCTGTTGGCCGTTCTCGGCGAGGGCGACTTCTTCGACGGCGCCGAGTGGGCCAACGGCACCGACACGACGTACCGGGTCAAGGCCGTGAGCGCGTGCACCGTGCTCTCCGTCGAACGCCGCACGCTCGTCGAACTCGCCGACCGCGAGCCCTCGTTGCGGGCGCAGCTCGACGAGTTCGCCGCCGCCTCCGTGCGGCCGTCGACCGACCGCGAGCACCCGATCGACCTCCAGTCGGGCCACGCCGGCGAGCCGTACCTGCCCGAGACCTTCGTGGACTACGAGGACAGCCCGCGCGAGTACGAGCTCAGCATCGCGCAGACCGTCCTGCGGGTGCACACCCGCGTCGCGGACGTCTACAACTCCGGCATCGACCAGGTCCAGGCCCAGTTGCGGCTGACCGTCGAGGCGCTGCGCGAGCGCCAGGAGTGGGAGATGCTCAACAACGCCGAGTACGGCCTGCTCAACAACGTCGCCGCGAGCCAGCGCGTGCGCACCCGCAAGGGCGCGCCGACCCCGGACGACATGGACGAGCTGCTCACCCGGGTCTGGAAGCAGCCGGCGTTCTTCCTCGCCCACCCGCGCGCCATCGCCGCGTTCGGCCGCGAGTGCACCCGGCGCGGGGTGCCGCCGCAGATCGTCGAGCTGTTCGGCAGCCCGTTCCTCACCTGGCGCGGCGTGCCGCTGCTGCCCTCCGACAAGCTCGACCTCAAGGGCTCGGCGAACTCGGCGCCCGGCACCACCAACATCCTGCTGATGCGCGTCGGCGAGGACCGCCAGGGCGTCGTCGGCCTGCGCCCGGCGAAGGTGCCGGACGAGGTCGAGCCGGGCCTCGCGGTGCGGGCGATGGGCGTCGACCGGCAGGCCATCACCTCGTACCTGGTGACCAGTTACTTCTCCACCGCCGCCCTGGTGGACGACGCGGTCGCCGTGCTCCAGAACGTCGAGGTGTCCAACTACCATGACTACTCCTGACGGGTTCGGGCGCGGCTCCGGGATCCACGGAGTGGCCCAACGGCCGCCGTACGGGACCGACATGACCGCGATCCCGTTCTACTGGCTGCCGCCCCAGGCGGCCCCTTCGGCCCCGCAGGCCCCGTCGGCGCCGCAGGCCACGTCGGCCCCGCAGGCCCCGCAGGCCACGTCGGCGCCCGCCGCGCCCGCCGGCGGGTTCGACGTCGAGGCCGTCCGCCGCGACTTCCCGCAGCTGCACCGGGAGGTGAACGGCCACCCGCTCGTCTGGCTGGACAACGGGGCCACCACCCTCAAGCCCCGCCAGGTCGTCGAGGCCGTCGGCGAGCACTACGCGACGAGCACCTCCAACGTCCACCGCGGCGCCCACACCCTCGCCAAACAGGCCACCCAGGTCTACGAGGAGGGCCGCGCCGAGGCCGCCCGACTGCTCGGCACCCCGGACCCGGACGAGATCGTCTTCGTCCGCGGCACCACCGAGGCCGTCAACCTCGTGGCGCAGAGCTGGGGCCGGGCCAACCTCGGCGTCGGCGACGAGATCCTCGTCTCCGCCGCCGAACACCACTCCAACCTCGTGCCCTGGCAGCTGATCGCCAAGGAGCGGCGGGCCCGGGTCGTGCCGATCCCGCTGCTCCCCGACGGGCAGCTCGACCAGGACGCCTACCGGGACCTGCTCGGCTACCGCACCAAGCTGGTCGCGCTCACCCACGCGTCCAACGTGCTGGGCACCGTCCCGCCGGTGGCCGAGATGACGGCGCTCGCCCACCGGTACGGTGCCCGGGTGCTGGTCGACGGTGCCCAGGCGGTCAGCCACTTCCCGGTCGACGTCAAGGCGTTGGACGCCGACTTCTACGCCTTCTCCGGGCACAAGATCTTCGCCCCGACCGGCATCGGCGTCCTGTACGGCAAGCGCGACGTGCTGGAGGCCATGCCCCCGTGGCAGGGCGGCGGCAACATGATCGACTCGGTCTCCTTCGACGAGACGACCTACGCCCCCGTCCCGCACCGCCTGGAGGCCGGCACCGGCCACATCGCCGGCGTCGCCGGCCTGGGGGCCGCGCTGCGCTACCTGTCCGGCCTCGACCGCCAGGCGGCCACCGCGCACGAGGAACAGCTCACCGCGTACGCCATGGCGGCCCTGGCCACCGTGCCCGGGCTCCGGCTGATCGGCAACGCGCCCGGGAAGATCGGCGTGCTGACCTTCCTGCTCGCCGGCGTCGACCCGATGGCCGTCGCCGCCCGGCTCGACCAGCAGGGCATCGCCGTCCGCGCCGGCCACCACTGCGCCCAGCCCGCCCTCGCCGCCTACGGCGTCCAGAGCGCGGTCCGCGCGTCGCTGGCCCTCTACAACACCGTCCAGGACGTGGACAGCCTGATCAGCGCCCTTCAGGGCGTCCAGGCCACCTCCTGACCCGCGGACCGGGGGGGCGCGCCCCCCCCGGGGGGGGGGGCCCCGCCGCGCGGCCCCCCCCCGCCGCCCCCCCCCCACACCCCCCCCCCCCCC
>NZ_JBHWGV010000158.1:0-17884 GCF_042732955.1 Kitasatospora sp. NPDC059747
TTGAGGTGCTAGTGCCCTTTATCGGGCGTGGGGGTTCAAGTCCCCCCTCGGACACCATCGAATTCCCCGTGGATCCGCAATGATTCCACGGGGAATTTTTTGTTTTTCTCCGCCGCTGTGGCCGGGCCCGGGCCCGGCAGGCCCACTGGGCCCGGCCACAGCGGCGTTCCGAGGGCGTCGGAGCCCCGGAGACCGGACACGAGATGGCAACGATCGGACGGTTTGAGCTTCCCCTGAGGTAAACGCCCTTTTTCGCCCCATAGGCTGCTGGGCGTTTGTGTCCGGAATACCGACTCATGACCGTAAAAACCACGACACCACCCGTCGACCCCGAGCGAGAGGACCGATACGTTGAGTGAGCCCGAGCCGTCAGCGGCATCGCACCAGAACCACTACCGACGCTCGCTCGGCACCATCAGCCTCACCGCCGTCGGGCTGGGCTCGATCATCGGGTCCGGGTGGCTGTTCGGCGCCGAGCGGGCCGCCAAGCTCGCCGGCCCCGCCTCGATCCTCGCCTGGGTGATCGGCGCCGCCGTGGCCCTGACCATCGCCCTCACCTACAGCGAGCTCGGGTCGATGTTCCCCAAGGCCGGCGGCATGGTCCGCTACGGCCAGTACTCGCACGGCTCGCTGGCCGGCTACCTCGCCGCCTGGGCCAACTGGATCGCCATCGTCTCGGTCATCCCCGGCGAGGCCACGGCGTCCGTCCAGTACATGAGCTCCTGGCACTTCGGCTGGGCCAAGGGGCTGTACAACGGGCAGGAACTGACCATCAGCGGCGTCGCCCTCGCGAGCGTGCTGCTGCTCGTCTACTTCGCCCTCAACTGGTTCGCGATCACGCTGTTCGCCAAGACCAACACCGCGATCACCGTCTTCAAGGTCATCGTCCCGACCCTGACCGCCGGCGCGCTGCTCCTCGCGCACTTCGACACCGCGCACTTCACCGACCACGGCGGCTTCGCGCCGAACGGCTGGAGCGCGGTGTTCACCGCCGTCGCCGTCTCCGGCATCGTCTGGGCCTTCAACGGCTTCCAGTCGCCGCTCAACCTGGCCGGCGAGGCCCGCGACCCCGGCAAGTCGCTGCCCAAGGCCGTCATCGGGTCCATCCTGATCGCCCTGGTGATCTACGTCGCGCTGCAGATCGCCTTCCTCGGCGCCATCCCGGCCGCCGACCTGTCGCAGGGCTGGAGCGGCCTCGGCTACACCTCGCCGCTCGCCGACCTCGCCATCGCCTGGGGCATCAACTGGCTCGCGATCCTGCTGTACGCGGACGCGTTCATCTCGCCCTCCGGCACCGGCATGATCTACGCCGCCACCACCTCGCGCATGATCCACGGCGTCCAGGAGAACGGCCACCTGCCGAAGCTCTTCGGCAAGGTCGACCCCAAGACCGGCATCCCGCGCCCCGCGCTGCTGCTCAACCTCGGCGTCGCGTTCCTGTTCCTGGCCGTCTTCCGCGGCTGGGGTTCGCTCGCCGAGATCGTCTCGGTCGCGACCGTCATCTCGTACATCACCGGCCCGGTCGCCGTCATGGCGCTGCGCCGCCTCGCCCCGGACCTGCCGCGCCCGGTGCGGCTGCGCGCGATGCCGGTCATCGCGCCGGTCGCGATGGTCTTCGGCTCGCTGGTCCTGTACTGGGCCCGCTGGCCGCTGACCGGCAAGGTCATCCTGCTGATGGCCGCCGGCCTGCCGATCTGGGCCTGGTACGAGCTGCGCAAGCCGTGGGCCGTGCTGCGTCCGCACCTGATCGCGGGCGCCTGGATGGTCGCGTACCTGTTCGTGATGGCCGGCGTCTCGTGGGCGGGCAGCTCCGACTTCGGCGGGCACGGCTACCTGCCCGAGGGCTGGGACCTGCTGATCGTCGCCGCGATCGGTCTCGCGTTCTACCGCTGGGGCGTCGCGAGCGCCTGGGCGAACCCGTCCCTGGCGGAGGTCCGCCGCGAGCTGAGCGAGGCCGAGGGCGCGTCCGGCGCGCAGGACGCCGCGTCGGGCCCGGGGCCGGAGTCGGCGTCGGAGTCGGCGTCGCCGGAGCCGTCGCGGGCGTGACGGCCTGAGGCTGGGAGCCGAACACGGGAGTGCCGGTCGAGCTTGGCTCGGCCGGCACTCGCGCGTTCCGGGGGCGGGCGAGCGGGGGGAGGGCGGACGGCGGACGGATTTCAGCGAACAGATTTCAAAATCTGTTCGCTGAAATCTGTTATCTGTTACTTGTCAGCTGACAGCTGTCGGCCGCCGCCCGTCCTCAGCCCCGGCGGGCGCGGCGGATCGCCGAGGTGACCACCGGGGGGAGCAGGTCGCGGGCGGCGCGCTTGGCGACGTTGACCGGGCGGCGCTGCTCGGCGGCCCGGGCACGGCGGGCGGCGAGGTCGCGGGCGGCCTCCTCCTGCGACTCCAGGAGCGCCCGACGGGAGTCGTCGGCGGCCTGGTCGGCCTGGTGGCGGGCGTTCAGCGCGACGAGCCGCTTGTGGTGGCGGGACGGCCGGAACGGCTCGATGCCCTCCGAGGTACCGGTCATGCGCAGCATCTGCCGGCCGTTGAGGGTCTCGGCGCTCAGCTCACAGCCCTCGGCGAGGTCCACCCGGTCGAGCAGGTCCCGCTGGAAGGGCTCCGGGTCCCCCCAGGTGCCGTAGAACTTGCACTCGGTGAGCAGGACCGGCTTGAGCCCGTGGTTGAACACGGCCTCCCAGGTGGCGGCGGCGACACCCGGGGTGTGCTGGGAGCGGTAGTCGTCGAGCACCACGACGCCCTGGTCCTGCAGCGCGACGCGGGCCACCTGGAGGTCGCCGACCACGTGCTCGTACAGGTGCGAGGCGTCGATGTGGATGAACCGGAACGCGCCCGCCGCTATCCGTCCGCCCGCCAGCGTCGAGGTCGGCGCCTGGATGATCTCCGGCAGCTCGCCGTGGAACGACAGGTAGTTCGACTCGAAGGCCGTTCGGCTCAGCGTATTGCGGTAGGACATGTCCATTTCAGCGGCATTCTCGTCGTCCGGCGCGTCCGAGTCGAAGAGGTCACAGACGGTGAATGACTCGCCGGGCTGGAGGTGCTCCCCGATGACGATGGCGCTGCGCCCCAGGTATGCGCCCATTTCCAGCAGGTCGCCCGTGACGCCGGCCTTCTCCTGGCGCCCCAGGAACCACTCGAAGGAATGCCGGTCGTGGTCCCAGAACCACCCCGGCACGTCGTCCAGCGAGGCCGGCTCGGCGGGCCGGGGCTGCTCGTCGGTGAACGCGGCGTCGGTCACGGGGAAGCTCCTTTTGCGGTACGGATGACCTGCGGATTCGAGCCAGACCTCAGAGCGGTGGCGCCCTCCCGCCCACCGCGGGGGCGCACGACGTGCCGACGGTGTGCACACGTCTTGCACCCGCCGCCAACCGTAGCCCCCCACCGCTGAGTTCGCTGCAATCTACAGCGCCGTCCGCGCGATTGAGGAGCCTTTCGGACGCAGAATTTGTGGACCGTCGCATCGGGCCGGGAGTGGGCACGGCCGCACCGATCACGTACATCCATTGTGCCCTCTCCGCTCCACAGAGTCACCATTCCTTGGAATGATCTTCGTTGCTTTTCGGCCGCCTACGGTGGGACACCGTCGGCCCCCACTGCGGTGGGCCGGGAATGGGGAACGGAGCGACATGACGAAGACCGAGCGAGATCTCACCGCGCTGGCCGGGGAATTGACGGCGATGATGACCGAGGACGCCGCCGCCGTGCGGCTCGCCAACAGCACCGACCTCGCCGAGCAGGCCGCCTGGCGGCGGCTCACCACCGGGCACGGGGACCGGCTGGCCGCGATCATGGCCGAGCACGGCTGGCCCACCGAGGCACTGGTCGGAGCCGACGCGGCGAAGGCCGCCTGGCTGGTCGCCCAGCACGCCGACCGCCAACTGGACGTCCAGCGCCGGGCCGTGGAGCTGATGGCCGTGGCCGTCGCGGACGGCGCCGCGAGCGCGCGCGACCTGGCGTTCCTTCAGGACCGGCTCGCCGTCAACGAGGGGCACGAGCAGCGGTACGGCACGCAGATCGGCGCGGTCACGGACGGCCGCCCGGTGCCGTGGCCCTGCGAGGACCCGGAGCGGCTGGACGAGCGGCGGGCCGACGTGGGGATCGAGCCGTTCGCCGAGTACACCTCGCGGTTCGCGCCGCGCTGACCGTCGGGTCCGCCGGAGCGGATTGGCTCTTGCGCACGGCCGCCCCGGCCGCCTTGACTGGGCCTTTGGACCAGCGCTGGGTTGAGCGCGGTCAAACGCGGTGGAGCGCGGTCGGAAGGCCAGGCGGACGAGAGGACCATCGGTGCAGCACGACGCGGAGCAGGACGCGCGGAACGACGGGTCGGGCGGGGACGAGCAGGGCGGCCGGTGGTTCGGGGACCACGCGGACCAGTACGTCGACGGCGCCTGGCGCCCCTCCGGGGACACCGGGTCGATCGAGGTGCTGAACCCCGCGACCGAACGGGTGATCGCCACCGTGCCGGCCGGCGGCGCGGCCGACGTGGACGCCGCGGTGGGCGCGGCCCGCCGGGCGGCGCGGGCCTGGGGCGCCACCACCCGTGAGGAGCGGCTCGCACTGCTCACCCGGCTCCGGGACGGCATCGCCGGGGCGCAGGACGAGATCACCGCGACGGTGGTCGCCGAACTGGGCGCCCCGGTGGGCTTCGCGGCCGCCGTCCACGCCGGACTGCCGCTGACCGTCGCGTCCTCCTACCTGGCGCTGCTCGCCGAGCACCCCTTCGAGGAGCGGATCGGCAACTCGCTGGTGCTGGCCGAGCCGGCCGGCGTGGTCGCGGCGATCACACCGTGGAACTACCCGCTGCACCAGATCGTGGCCAAGGTCGTCCCGGCGCTGGCGGCCGGCTGCCCGGTGGTCCTCAAGCCGGCCGAGGACACGCCGCTGGTGGCACGGCTGTTCGCCCGGCTGGTCCACGAAGCGGGCTTCCCCGCGGGCGTGTTCAACCTGGTGACCGGCACCGGTGCGGTGGCCGGTGCGGCGCTCGCCGCCCACCGGGACGTGGACGTCGTGTCGTTCACCGGGTCGACCGCCGTCGGCCGCGCGGTCGCCGAGACGGCCGGGCGCGGCCTGAAGCGGGTCGCCCTGGAACTGGGCGGCAAGTCCGCCAACGTGGTGCTGCCCGGCGCCGACCTGACCCGCGCGGTCAACGTCAACGTGGCCAATGTGTTCGCCAACTCGGGCCAGACGTGCAGCGCGTGGACGAGGCTGCTGGTGCACCGGGACCACTACGAGGAGGCCGTCTCCATAGCGGCGAAGGCCGCCGAGAAGTACGTCCCCGGCGATCCGGCCGATGCGCGGACCCGGATCGGTCCGGTGGTCAACGCCAAGCAGCAGGCGCGGGTGCGCAGTTACCTGGAGGGAGCGATCACCGAGGGCGCCCGGGTGGTCGCCGGGGGTCCCGAGCCGATCGCCGACCTTCCCGTCGGCTTCTACGTCCGCCCGACCGTACTCGCCGACGTCACACCGGACATGACGGTAGCTCAGGAGGAGGTCTTCGGCCCGGTGGTGGTGGTCCTCCCCTACCGCGACGAGGACCACGCCGCCGAGCTCGCCAACGGCACCGAGTACGGCCTGGCCGGCGGCGTCTGGGCGGCCGACACCGACACCGCCGCCGCCTTCGCCCGCCGCCTCGACACCGGCCAGGTCGACCTCAACGGCGGCCGCTTCAACCCCCTGGCCCCGTTCGGCGGTTACAAGAGCTCGGGCCTCGGCCGCGAGCTCGGCCGCCACGGCCTGGAGGAGTTCCTGCAGTACAAGTCGCTGCAGTACTGACCTCGGCGCGAGCCGTCGGACTTGGGGGTGGGACGCGTCAACGCGTCCCGCCCCCAAGGACTTCGGCGGTCAGACCAGGTCGACGCCCGGGTAGAGCGGGAAGGGCGCGAGCAGGTCGGCGGCGCGCTTGGCGATGCCGTCGCGGACGGCGGCGTCCAGGACGTACTGGGCCTTCGACGGGGCGCCGTTCGCGGTCGTGGTGGGGGTCGTGGCGCGCAGCACGGTGTCGATGAGGCCCGCGATCTCGTCCATCTCGGCGGCGCCGAGGCCGCGGGTGGTGAGCGCGGGGGTGCCGAGGCGGACGCCGGAGGTGTACCAGGCGCCGTTCGGGTCCTGCGGGACGGAGTTGCGGTTGGTGACGACGCCCGCGTCCAGGAGCGCCGCCTCGGCCTGGCGGCCGGTCAGGCCGAGGCCGGAGACGTCGGCGAGGACCAGGTGGTTGTCCGTGCCGCCGGTGACGAGCGTGCCGCCGCGGCGCAGCAGGCCCTCGGCGAGTGCCTGCGCGTTGTCGACGACGGCCTGGGCGTAGGCCCGGAACTCGGGGCGGCGGGCCTCGGCGAACGCGACCGCCTTGGCGGCCATGACGTGCGAGAGCGGGCCGCCGAGGACCAGCGGGCAGCCGCGGTCGACGTGTTCGGCGAGCTCGGCGGTGGACAGCACCATGCCGCCGCGCGGGCCGCGCAGCGACTTGTGGGTGGTCGTGGTGACGATGTGGGCGTGCGGCACCGGGTCGAAGTCGCCGGTGAACACCTTGCCCGCGACGAGGCCCGCGAAGTGCGCCATGTCGACCATGAGCGTCGCGCCGACCTCGTCCGCGATCTCGCGCATCCGGCGGAAGTCCACGCGCCGCGGGTAGGCGGAGTACCCGGCCACCAGGATGAGCGGGCGGAACTCGCGGGCCGTCTCGCGCAGCGCGTCGTAGTCGATCAGGCCGGTCGCCGGGTCGGTGCCGTAGCTGCGCTGCTCGAACATCTTGCCCGAGATGTTGGGCCGGAAGCCGTGGGTGAGGTGGCCGCCGGTGTCCAGGGACATGCCGAGCATCCGCTGGTTGCCGAGCTCGTGGCGCAGCCGCGCCCAGTCCTGCTCGGTGAGGTCGTTGACGTTGCGCACCTCGGCGCGCTCCAGGGCCGGGCTCTCGACGCGCTGGGAGAGGACGGCCCAGAAGGCGGTCAGGTTGGCGTCGATGCCGGAGTGCGGCTGGACGTAGGCGTGGTCGGCGCCGAACAGGGCGCGGGCGTGCTCGGCGGCGACGGTCTCGACGGTGTCGACGTTGCGGCAGCCGGCGTAGAAGCGGCGCCCGGCGGTGCCCTCGGCGTACTTGTCGCTGAGCCAGTTGCCCATGGCGAGCAGGACGGCCGGGGAGGCGTAGTTCTCGCTGGCGATCAGCTTGAGGGAGGCGCGCTGGTCCTCGATCTCCCGGCCGATGGCGGCGGCGATGCGCGGTTCGACGCCCGCGACGACGTCGAGGGCGCTGCGGAAGGCGGTGTTCGCGGCGGCGTCGGCGGCGGTGTGGGGCTGCGGAAGGGGCTCGGGCTGGTGCCGGGACTCGGGCTGAAGCTCGGGCTGGGGCTGGGCGGCCATGGCGGTCTCCTGGTGGGGATGCGGACGGCCCAGGCGCTCGGCAACTGCACGTGACAGGGCACGGGGCCGCTTCCCGATGGTTGATTCCATCCCTACGCGCCAGTCGCGGCCCACCCGGATCGTACCAATACCCGCAGGGGTGTGGCGCAGATCTCAGAATGCGGGACGGGGAGGATGCTTTGGGGGCTTTTGCCCGTTCTCCTGCGACGAGCGTGTTGCGGCGCCGTGAAGCCGTCGCACCGGCCGAAACAATGCGCAACACATCGGCTCGAAGTGATTTGCCCGAGGTCCATCGCATCCGATCTGATGGCATTGCGCCGGCCGCCGGGAAACCCCCGGAGGCGGCTCGGAAATGCACGTCATCGCACCCTCACCCCAAAGGGCGGCGGAGAATTCTGGAGTACGCCTCGCATGGCCATCGTCGAAACAGTCCCGGCACCTGATTCCGCCGTCCGGCCGGCCCCGGACGGTGCGGTCCGCCGGATCCTGCGCGACCGGGTCGGCGCCACCGCCCTCGCCGTCGTCCTGCTGTTCCTGCTCCTCGCCCTCGCCGCCCCGCTGATCGCCGCCCTGTACGGGAAGAACCCGACCGAGCACTACGGCCAGAACGCTCCGGGCCTGCTCAGCGACGGCGGACTGCCCGTGCTGGCGAACGGCGGCATCTCCGGCGACTTCTGGTTCGGCCTGGAGCCGGGCCTCGGCCGGGACGTGTTCACCCAGCTGCTGTACGGCATCCGCACCTCGCTGCTGATCGCCTTCGCGTCCGCCGCCGTGACGACCGCGCTCGGCGTGCTGGCCGGTGTCGCGGTCGGCTACCTCGGCGGAATCGCGGACCGCCTGTTCGGTTTCCTCGCGAACGTGCTGCTCGCCTTTCCGACCCTGCTCCTGCTGCTCGCGCTCAGCCCGGTCATCCAGTCGAGACTGGTCGATCCGGGCGCCGCGGAACCGGAATGGATGCAGTTCCTGGTGCTGATCCTGGTATTCGCCGCGTTCGGCTGGATTCCGCTCGCGCTTTCCCTCCGGGCCACCGTGCGCTCGCTACGGGAACGGGATTTCGTGCAATCCGCCCGCGCCCAGGGGGCGAGCGGTTTCCACGTCGTCGTCCGGGAATTGCTGCCGAACGTCCGCTCGCAACTGCTGGTGCACGTGACGATGGCGGTGCCGGCGATCGTCGCCTCGGAGGCGGTGCTGTCGTTCCTCGGGGTCGGGATCACCGAGCCCGTCCCGGACTGGGGCCGGATGATCGCCCGCGGCGCCGAGGTGTTCCGGGCCGACCCGACGTACATGGTCTTCCCCGGCGTGGCACTGCTGCTCTTCGTCCTCGCCTTCAACCTGCTCGGCGACGCCGTCCGGGACTCCCTGGACCCGCGGTCGGGCCGGCGCTGATCCGGCGATTCGCCGCCCGGACCTCGCCCCGTTTTCCCCGTTCGTTCGTCTGATGACCCCGCATGTCGGGGCAAGGAGAGATTCGCCATGCGCTGGACCCGCAGGACCGGTCCGTCCCTCGCCGTCGTCGCCACCGCCCTCCTCGCGACCTCCTGCTCGGCCGGCGCGGGCGCGGGTTCCACCGCGAACCCGGCCGCCGCCAAGGAGACCTCCCCGCTGACCGCCGCGCTCGGCGGCGAGCAGGAGAGCGCCGGCCCCGCCCCGGCCGTGCCCGGCGCCCGCAAGGGCGGGACGGTCAACGTGTACAACAGCGTCGAGTTCCGCCACCTCGACCCGCAGAAGGTGTACGCGGGCGCCGCGTACAACGCCTCGCTGCTCTGGGGGCGTCAACTGACGCAGTATCAGGTCGTCGACGGAAAGGCCAAGCTGGTCGGCGACCTCGCCACCGACACCGGCACCTCCGCCGACGGCGGCCGCACCTGGACCTACCGCCTCAAGGACGGCGTCGCCTGGGAGGACGGCAAGCCGATCACCGCCCAGGACGTCAAGTACGGCATCGAGCGCACCTTCGGCAAGGGCTACGAGGTCGGCCCGCCGTACTGGCCCCAGTGGCTCACCGGCGAGGCGAGCTACGAGGACGCGCGCAAGAAGTACGCCGGCCCCCAGGACGGCGACCTCGCCGCCATCGAGACGCCCGACGAGCGCACCGTCGTCTTCCACTTCCCGCAGCCGCAGGCCGACGTGCCGTACATGGCCGCGCAGTCCTCGTCCGCGCCGGTGCGCCGCGACAAGGACACCGGCACCGACTACGACCGGCTGCCGTTCGCCACCGGCCCCTACCGGATCGCCGAACACGTCCAGAACACCCGCATGGTGCTGGAGCGCAACCCGTACTGGAAGGCCGAGACCGACCCCGTCCGCAGCCAGTACCCGGACCGGTTCGTCTTCACCTACGGCAAGGAGGCGCTCAACATCAACCAGGAGATCCTCTCCGGCCGCGACGGCGGCGCCGACGCCACCACCGCCTCCGACGAGCTCTCCCCCGAGCTGTACCGGACCGCCGACACCGACCCCGAGGCCAAGGACCTCGTCGTCTCCGGCCGTCAGGGCGCCTTCGTCACCCAGCTCGTGATCAACAACGAGCGCGTGCCGGACGTCGAGGTCCGCAAGGCCCTGCACCTCGCCTACCCGCGCCAGCAGGCCCGCCAGGTCCAGGGCGGCTCCCGCATCGGCGAACTCGCCACCACGCTCAGCTCGCCCGCCCTGATCGACTGGCAGAAGTACGACCTCTACCCGGCCCGGCCCGAGGGCGACCCGGACGCCGCCAAGGCCCAACTCGCCAAGGCCAAGCAGCCGCCCGCGAGCCTCACCTACGGCTACAAGAACACGCCGGACGGCCAGCGCGTCGCGCAGGTGCTCGTCGACGGCTTCGCCAGGGCCGGGATCACCGTCGTGCCCAAGCCGATCGACCCCAAGGCCTTCCTCGACGAGGTGCACCGCGCCGACTCCCCGTACGACCTGTACGAGGAGACCTCGTCCGTCGACTGGCCGACCCCGTCCACGCTCGTCCCCTTCGCCTTCGACGGCCGCGCCGGCAACGACCTCAACAGCGCGCGCTACCGCAACCCGGCGGTCGACAAGGAGATCGACCGGATCAACGGGATCGGCGAGCCGCGCGCCAAGGCGAAGGAGCTGTACGCGCTGGAGCAGACCGTCATGAAGGACGTGCCGGTGCTGCCGTTCGCCTACCCGACCGCCAACCAGCTGCGCGGCGGCAACGTCGGCGGGGCGTTCATCCACCCGATCTACGGGACGGTCGGGCTCGCCTGGCTGTACCTGAAGTCCTGATCCGGCCAGGCCTGGTCCGGTCCGGTTCGGCCTTGTTCAGTCCGGTCCGGTTTGGTTCGGTTCGGTTTGATTCGGACAGATCGGGCCGGGCCGGCAGTTCGAGGCTCACTTCGAGGTTTCAAGGTTCCGACGATGTTCTCCTTCGCCCTGCGGCGGGCCCTCCAGGCCCTCGCCGTGCTCGCCGCGGTCTCCGCCGCCGCCTTCTCCCTGTTCTACGCCGCACCCGCCGACCCGGCCCGCGCCGCCTGCGGACCGCGCTGCGACGGCGCCCAGGTGGCGGCGGTCCGCGCGAGCATGGGCCTGGACCGGCCGCTGCTCACCCAGTACACCGACTACCTGACCGGGATCGTCGCCGGGCGGGACGTCGGCGACGTCGACGGCTCGGTCATCCGCTGCTCCGCGCCCTGCCTCGGCTACTCCTACCGGCTGCACCAGCCCGTCACCGAGGCCCTCGCCGACCACCTGCCCGTCACCCTCTCGCTCACCGCCGGCGCGCTCGCCGTGCTCGTGGTGCTCGGGCTCGGCACCGGGTTCGTCTCCGCGCTGCGGCACGGGACGCGCACGGACCGGCTGCTCTCCGGGTTCACGCTCGTCGGCGCCAGCGTGCAGATCTACTTCCTCGGGTACGTCGCGCAGTGGGCGCTCGTCTACTCGACCGGCCTGCTTCCGCTGCCGTCGTACACCCCTCCGGCCACCGACCCCGCCGCCTGGGCGGGCGGGATGCTGCTGCCCTGGCTCGTCCTCGGCTTCGTCAACTCGGCCGTCTTCGCCCGGCTCTCGCGCTCGCAGCTGCTGGAGACGATGGGTGAGGAGTACGTCCGCACCGCGCGCGCCAAGGGCCTCGGCCGGCTGCGCGCCCACCTCAAGTACACGTCGCGCGGCGCGGCCGGACCGCTCGTGCAGCTGCTCGGGCTGGAGACCGGGGCGCTGCTGGGCGGGGCGGTCATCACCGAGACGGTGTTCGGGCTCAACGGCGTCGGGCGGTTCGCGGCGGAGGCGGTGGAGGGGCAGGACCTGCCCGCCGTCGTCGGGGCGGTCCTGCTCGCCGCGTGCTTCGTCGTCCTGTTCGTCGCGCTGGCCGACGTGGTGGTGGCCTGGCTCGATCCGCGCGTCCGGCTGGCTTGAGGCCCGCCCGCTGCCCACCGTCTGCCGCCTGCCGTCCGCCGCCCGCCGTCCGCCGCCCGCCGCCCGCCGTCCGAAGGGAGTTGTTGTTCAATGTCGTCCGGAGTCAATGTGTCGTCCACGGAACCCGTGCTGAGCGTCCGCGACCTGTCCGTCACCTTCGCCGATCCGCGCGGCGGCCCGCCGGTCGCCGCAGTCCGGGGGCTCTCGTTCGACCTCGCCCGGGGTGAAGTCCTCGGCCTGGTCGGCGAGTCGGGCTCCGGCAAGTCCGCGACCGGGCTCGCCGTGCTCGGCCTGCACGATCCGCGGACCACCACCGTCACCGGCTCGATCCGGCTGGACGGCCGGGAGTTGGTGGGCGCCGACGAGTCGGTCCTGCGCGGGGTGCGCGGCGGCCGGATCGCGCTGGTCTTCCAGGACGCGCTCACCTCACTGAGCCCGTTCCACGGCGTCGACGCCCAACTCGCCGAGATGTACCGGCTGCACCACCCCGGCACCGGTCGCGCCGAGGCCCGGCGACGGGCGGTCGCGATGCTCGACCGGGTCGGCATCCCGGCCGGCCGGGCCCGCGACCACCCGCACCGGTTCTCGGGCGGCATGCGCCAGCGGGTGATGATCGCCATGGCGCTGATGAACGACCCCGAGGTGCTCATCGCCGACGAGCCGACCACCGCCCTCGACGCCCGCGTCCAACAGCAAGTGCTCGACCTCCTGGGCGACTTGCAGCGCGAGCACGGCACGGCCGTGCTCCTGGTCAGCCACGACCTCGGCGTCGTCGCCGGGACGACGGACCGCACCCTCGTCCTGCGCGGGGGCCTCCCGGTCGAGTCCGCGCCCACCGCCCGACTGCTGGCCGATCCACAAGAGCCCTACACCCGCGCACTGGTGGGAGCGGCACTCACGCTGGACTCCGTACCAGGCTCCCCACTTCCGACTGTTGACGATCCGTCACCTACCAGGACGTTCGGGGCGCGGGTGACGGACCGGCTGCGCGATCCGGCGCGCTGGCTCGTCGAAGTGGACGACCTCGCCGTCCACTTCCCCGGACGCCGCCGCTTCCCCGGTGGGCGCACCGAGACCGTCAAGGCCGTCGACGGCGTCGGGCTGCGCATCGCCCCCGGGGAGACCGTCGGCCTCGTCGGCGAGTCCGGCTCCGGCAAGTCCACCACCTCGCGCGTCCTCGCCGGGCTTCAGCGACCCACCGGCGGACGCGTCGCCTACGACGGCCGGGTGATCCACGACGACTCCGGCGTAGCCCGGCCCGACCACGCGCTGCGGCACCGGCTCAGCCGCGAGGTCCAGCTCGTCTTCCAGGACCCGTATGCCTCGCTCAACCCGCGCCGCACCGTCGCCCGGACCCTCGACACCCCGCTGCGCCTGCACACCGCGCTCACGGCCGCCGGGCGGCGCGAACGCTCCGCCGAACTGCTCGAACAGGTCGGCCTGTCCGGCGACCACCTCGACCGCTACCCGCACGAGTTCTCCGGCGGGCAGCGCCAGCGGATCGGCATCGCGCGGGCGCTCGCCCCGCAGCCGCGGCTGATCATCGCGGACGAACCGGTCTCCGCGCTCGACGTGTCCGTCCAGGCACAGGTGCTCAACCTGCTGATGGAGCTGCGCGAACGGCTCGGCGTCGCCTTCCTGTTCGTCTCGCACGACCTCGCCGTCGTCCGGCACTTCTGCGACCGGGTCGCCGTGATGCACCGGGGACGGCTGGTCGAGTCCGCCGACCGCGACCGGCTGTTCGCCGCGCCGCACACGGACTACACGCGCGAGCTGCTGGCCGCCGTGCCCGGGACGAACGCGCGTGCGGCGCCCGGGCCGGATGCGCGCACGACGTCCTTTGCGGGTACGCGTACGGCGTCCGGAGGAGCCGCTGTGGGCGGCTGAAGCTCCAGGTCGGCCGCGAGGAGGGCGTACAGCTCCATGTCGCGGCGCTCGCCGGCGATCGTCCGGTGGGCGCGGAGCAGGCCCTCGCGCCGGAAGCCGGCCCGCTCGGCCGCCCGCAGCGAGCCGGTGTTCCACGGCTCGATGTGCAGTTCCAGCCGGGCCAGCCCGGCCTCACGCAGCGCCCAGTCCGCGACCGTGCGCAGGGCGTGGCCGGCCACGCCCAGGCCGCGGGCCGAGGCCGCCGTCCAGTAGCCGATCGTGGCCCGGCCGTCGCCCTGCGGGAACAGCCCGACGAAGCCGACGGCCCGCTCGTCGACGCGGCGCGCGACGGCGAACGGGTAGGCACCGCCGGCCGCCGCCTTGGCCCACTGCCGCTCGACGAAGGCCCGCGCGGCGTCCGCGTCGTAGCGGGCCGGGACGGTCGTCACCAGCGGGATGTACGGGTCCGCGGCGGCCTCGCGGAGTACGTCGGCGTCGCTGAGCCGCCACGGGCGCAGGTCGAACGGGCCGGCGGAGAGCGTTGGCACGGACAGGGGGCTGCGGTCCATGCTCGAAGCCTGTCACGAACGACCCGGGAGACCCACCCAATATGTCCGCCGCCGAGCCCCCGTCCCTGTCTTCGTCCCCGTCCTCGTTGTCCGCCGCGCACCGGGAGCTCGTCGACGCCGCCGAGGACGTCGCCCGCCGCTTCGCCCGCGCGGACAACCACACCGTCGCCGCGGCCGCCCGCAACGCCGACGGGCGGATCGTCACGGCCCTGAACGCTTACCACTTCACCGGCGGGCCCTGCGCCGAGCTGGCCCTCATCGGCTCGGCGGCCGGCCAGGGCGCGTACGACCTCACCGCGATCGTCGCGGTCGGCGACGAGGGGCGGGGCGTCATCCCGCCCTGCGGCCGGTGCCGCCAGGTGCTGCTCGACTACTTCCCCGGCATCGAGGTGCTCGTCGGCCGCGGGCCGGCCCTGCGGGCCGTCCGGGTTCGCGACCTCCTCCCCGACGCGTACGTCTCGGCCGGCCACCAGGACTGAGCGGGCGCCTTTCGGCGTCCTCGCGCCCCCGCCGTTCGGGCCGGATGCGGCTGCGAGGCCTCCGTCCGGGGGCTGACGCCCGTGGTCCGTCCGCCCTGGGAGAGTTCACCGACCCCGTTGGGCGCGGACCCGTGCGGGAGCAGGCTCTGGGCGGACGGGGGCATCGATGGGCGGACGACCCGCAGTGCGGTGGCCGCAGGTGGGGGTGTGCCTGGCCGCGATGGCGCTCGCGGGCGGGGCGGCGGGGAGCTGGCAGCTGTTCCAGCGGGACCTGCCCTGCCAGGGTGACGGGCCGCCCTGGCTGGTCCCGGCGCTCGGGGCGGTCGGGCTGGGGCTCCTCGGGGCCGTCGCGGCGGCGCTTTCGTGGGTGGCCGGCTGGTGGCGGTACTCCCGGCGGGCCCGGGCCGCGCTGTGGTCGCTCGCGGTGGTCGCGGTGCTGTGCGGGATCGGGATGGTGCTGCTGGGGCGCACGTGGCCGTCGTCGTGGTCGTGCGAGTGAGCCGGGGGCGTGCGGACGGGCTGTCGTGGTGCGTGTGAGCAGTCGTCGTGCGAGTGCGCTGTCGTCGTGCGAATGAGCCGGAGAAGTGCGCGCGGGTCGGTGACGGCGCGCAGTCGGCGCTGTGAAGCGGTCGGGCCACCGTTCGACTGCGTGGCCGTGGCCGGAAGCGCTAGCGTGCTGGCGTCGTGCTCCGGCAAGATCTGCGGCACGCCCGGCAAACGTCATCAACCGGGTCCGTCAACCGGGGTCCATCAAGCGGACTCCACCGGCAGGGATCGCCAACCAAGGGGACACATGTCCGACGATCTGCTCATCGCGAAGATCAATCACGGGTTCCGGTACCTCGACGCCGACGGCGACGGGCTGATCACCGAGCGGGACCACGTCCTCATGGGCCACTCGGTCGCCCGTTCGCTCGGCCACCAGGAGGGTTCGGAGGCGGAGGCGGTCATCGTCCGCGCCTACCTGACGATCTGGCACGACCTCCACCTCGCCCATCTCCCGGCCGACACCGAGTCGATCACCAGGGAGCAGTTCGTCCGCTCGACGGGCGCCCTGGCCGACGACCCGGAGGCCGCCCGCACCAGCCTCGGGGCGCTCGCCGAGGCCTTCCTCGCCGTGGCCGACGCCGACCGCAGCGGCACGGTCGACGCGGGCGAGTTCTTCGTCTTCCAGCGCGGCCACTTCGTCGGCCTCTCGCGCGACGACGCCGACGAGGCCTTCCGACGGCTCGACCGCGACGGCGACGGCACGCTCTCCGCCGAGGAGTTCACCACCGCCATCATCGAGTTCTGGACCAGCCGCGACCCCGAGGCCCCCGGCAACTGGTGGACGGGCACCCCGCCGCACGCGCTCTGACCCCGACTCCCCCGCCGGGACGTCGCGTTCGGCCCGTCAGGCCTCCGGAACGGTCCGCTCGACGAGGGTGTCGACCAGCGCCTCGTCAGGCCGTCGGAGCCCAACGCCTCGGGCAGCGCCGCGCCTTGTCGTCGACTCGGACCGGCGACGTCGTCCTCACTGACGAGCGGGCTTCCGACTGGCGCTCACCACCAGGCACACGCCCGCCACCACGATCGCCCCGCCCGCGAGGGTCGGGCCCGTCAGCGGCTCGGACAGGATCAGCCAGCCGAGGAGCACCGCGACGACCGGGTTCACGTAGGCGTACGTCGAGACCAGCGTCAGCGGCGCGTTCCGCAGCAGCCACGCGTACGCGGTGAAGGCGAGCAGCGAACCGAACAGCACCAGGTACGCGAGCGCGAACCAGGACCGGCCGGAGACCGCGGCGACGTCCAGCCCGTGCGCCTCGCCGTGCACGAGGCCGACCAGCAGGTCGCCGAGGCCGCCCGCCAGCATCTGGTAGGCGCTCGCGGCGAGCACGTTGCCCGGCATCGGCAGGCGCTTGCTGACGAACGAACCGCCCGCCCAGGTCAGCGTGGCGCAGATGATCACGATCACGCCGAGCGGCGCGATGTCCCCACCGAACGCGGGGGCGGACAGCACCCCGAGACCGACGAGGCCGAGCAGCACGCCGGCCAGCTCGGCGGGCCGGGGCCGCTCGCCGCCGGACGCCGTCAGCAGCACCATCCAGAGCGGGACGGCCGCGACCAGCAGGGCGGCCAGACCGGACGGGACCGAGCGCTCGCCCAGCACGACGAGGCCGTTGCCGCCGGTCAGCAGGAGCACGCCCACCAGCGCCGAGGAGGCCAGCCGGCGCGCACTCACCCGCAGGCCGGCCGGGCCGCTCCGGACCAGCAGGAACCCGGCGAGCAGCAGGCCCGCGGTCAGGAACCGGGCGGCGGCGGAGAGGAAGGACGGCATCGTCTCGACCGAGATCCGGATCGCCAGGTAGGTGGAGCCCCAGACGACGTAGACGACGCCGAGCGCCAGCCACACCGCACCACTGAGCCGGGCCGGGCGGGGAGGGGCAGCGGGATCCGGGGAGGCGGAGCCCGTGGAGGCGGAGCCCGTGGAGGCCGAGTCCGGGGCGGCCGAGTCCGGGGCGGCGACCGGCGCCGGTGAGGCCGGGCCTGGAGAGGCTTCGCCGTCGGTGTCCTCGGCGGAGGCTTCGGGCGATGGGGAGGAGGCGGGCGCTGTCACGGGTGTCCCCCTTGGACGGTGCTGGCAGAACATCCGATATGACACCGCATCGGCGGGCCCGCACGCCAGTGGGTATCACCAGTCGGGCACGAGGACGTACGGTGGGCGCCCCCGGACGAGAGGTCGAACCCGTGTCTGATCAGCGCCCGTCCGACGAGTCGCTTCCGTTCTTCGTCTACGGCACCCTGCGCAGCGACGGCCACAACCACGCCGTACACCTGGCGGGCCGCTGCGCCGACATCCGGCCGGCGGTCCTGGAGGGCGCCGCCCTCCACGACGGTCCCGGGTTCCCGTGGGCGGTGCCGGACCCGACGCCCGGGCGCCGGATCGTGGGTGAGCTCGTCACCGTCCGCCCTGGCGCGTACGCGGGCGCGCTCGCGGACCTGGACCGACTGGAGGAGTGCCGGGCCGACGGAGCGGGACTGTACGTACGGCAACGGCGGACGGTGCGGACGGCGTCGGGCGAGACGCGAGAGGCGTGGGTGTACTTGGCCGGGCCGACGGCGGCGGCGGAACTGCGGGCGCGGCCGGCGCTGATCGCCTCGGGGGACTGGGCGGAGCGGTGACGGGGCGAGGGGGGCGCGGGGGCGCGGGCGCCGCGAACGACTTTCGGCGAACAGATGACAGATAACAGATTTCGAAATCTGTTATCTGTCATC
>NZ_JBHWGV010000159.1:0-17699 GCF_042732955.1 Kitasatospora sp. NPDC059747
CTATATATAAACTATAATTTTCGTCGGCCGCTTCTTTTGTTTAACACACACAGCCGCGGAGCGCCGTCGGCGCGCGCGTCGCGCCGGACCCCCCGGCCCACCACCAACCGGTGGCCCCCGGCGGGATGCTCCGCCTCGACCGCGCACTCCAGCCACGCCAGCGCACCGTCGAGGATCGGTGCGCCGCCCGGCGAGGAAGTCCACGGCAGGCCCTGGAACTTGTCCGTCCCGCTCGCCGCGAGCCGGTTCGCCGCCTCGGCCTGCTGCGCCCCGAGGATGCTGATGCCGAGCGGCTCCGCGGACCGGATGAGCGGCCAGCTGGCGCTGGTGTGGGCGACGCAGAAGGAGACCAGCGCCGGTTCCAGCGACACCGAGCAGAAGGAGTTCGCGACCAGCCCGGCGCGGTGGCCGGTGGCAGGGTCGGCCGAGGTCACCGCGACCACGCCGGTCGCGAACCGGCCGAGCACGTTGCGCAGGCACCGGGTGCCGCCGTCGAGGTCGATCGTCGTGTTCACGGCCGCCGCCCCTTCCCGTACCGCAGCCGGGCGAAGTCCCGGGTCAGCGCGACGCGCTGGTCGCCCAGGCCGCCGCGCATGCGCAGCACCGACAGCAGGGTCCACAGCCGGGTCTGCGCGAAGTGGCCCGGTGAGCCGTGCACGTCGTCGTGGGCGAGCAGCCGCACACCGCGCACGTGTTCCCGCAGCAGCCGGGCGTCGGCGGGCGGGATGATCTCGTCCCGCAGGCTGGTGACGTGGGCCACCGGGATGCGCAGTGCGCCCAGTTCGCCGGGCGTCAGCGCCCAGTCGCGGATCACCCCGTACACCTCGTCGGGCTTGGTGCCGATCAGGTGCGCCAGGGTGTCGGTGGTGACGCGCGGCACCGTCCGCTGCCAGGCGGTGTCGGTGAAGAAGTCGTGTACCGGGGCGCCCGCGCCCACCACCCCTCTGATCCGGGAGTCGTGCAGGGCGGCCCGCAGAGCGCCGTGGCCGCTGAAGCTCAGCGCCAGCGCGTACGTCCGTGAGGTGTCCGCCCGGTCCCCCACGGCGTCCAGCACGGCGGGGAGCATCCGCCAGCTGTCGGCGCGGTAGGGCAGGGTGTTCTCGCCCACGCCCGGCATCTCGGTGACCACGCCGGCGAACCCGAGGGCGCCGAGCTGGAGCAGCACCGGCGCCCACTGCTCCTTGACGGACACGATGCCGCCGGTCATCACCAGCAGCGGCTTGGGGTCCGCGGCGTCGAGCCCGGCGCTCCAGCAGCGGATCCGGCCCTCGGGCAGCTCGACGTCCAGCCGCTGCACGGCGGGGAAGTCGGCGCGCCACCGGTCGAACGTGTCGGTGCAACGGCTCAGGGCCTCCCGGCGCGCCGAACCGTCCACGTACGGGAACCGGGCCATGTTGTAGTGCACGCAGGCTTCGAGCAGCTTCCCTTCGGCCTCCAGCCGGGCCGCGTCGGTGCTCCACTCGTGGACCCAGGACCCGGGCCCGCCGTTCCCGTCGTGCCGGACGCGGTCCAGCAGCGGGTCGTAGTGCTCGGGTGGCAGGCCCTGCGAACGGGTGTGCGCGACCACGAAGTTCTTCAGCTCGGTGATGTCGTTCATACGCTCTCCAGCGACTCCTTGACCTCGGTCAGTACGTCCGCGGCCTCGGCCCCGTCGATCACGCGGTGGTCGAAGGCCAGGCTGAGCCGCAGCACCGGCGCCACGGTGACCCGGCCGTCGCGGACCACCGGCCGGTCCAGGATCCGGCCGACGCCGAAGGTGGTGGTCGTGCCGCCCACCGAATGGAAGGAGTCGACCGCGCGGTGTCCCAGCGAGGTCACCGCGAACGTCCCGGTGAGGTGGGGGCGCAGCGCGAGCGAACCCGCCGCCTCGCGGAAGCGCTCGCGTCCCTCGGCCCACGGCGCCCGGTGCAGCTGCCGCACGCCCTCGAAGTCCGGCAGCTGCTCGGCGTCGCCGTCCCGGACCCGGACGAGGTGCTCCTGGATGTCGTCGAGTTCGGCCTCGTGGAGGTTCGGTACGACGGTGCCGAGCACCACCCGCCGGCCGTCGAGGGTCCGGTCGAGGGTCAGTTTGCCGTTGACGAACGGGTAGTGCGCGATGCGCAGCCGCTGCGGTCCGCCCTCCACGGCCGCGTTGGCGTCCGGGTGCCCGGCCAGGACCCGTCCGGCCGCGCGCAGCACGTAGGCCGTGGTGGAGTACCGCACGCCCGTGCTGTCGAGGGCCGCGGCGCGGTGGGCCAGCACCCGGCCCATGTCCACCTCGGTGTCCAGGAAGACCGGCGCGAAGTCGCGGATCACTTCGAGGAAGAACAGGGTGTGCCGGCGCTGGCGCGGCAGCGGCTCGCCGACCTCGGTCTCTTCGGCGGTCACGACTCCACCGCCAGCCGGTAGACGGCCTCCAGGCTGGGCGCCTCCAGCACCTCGGACAGCCGCAGCGAGCGGCCGGTCTCGCGCTCCAGGAGCGTGCACAGCGCCAGCAGGTGCACCGAGTCCCACTCCTCGACGGTGTCCAGGTCCCGGCCGAGGTCCTCGGCCGAGACGGGCAGGGCGAGTTCGTCGCGCAGGAGCGTGACGAAGTCGTCGATGGTCCTCACGGGGTGTCCCCTTCGAAGTTCGCGGTCAGTCGGATGTGCCCGACGGGCTCGGGCAGCGGCTCCAGCAGGTGCCGGAAGGCGGCCGAGTCGTCGTCGACCGTGACGGTCTCGAAGCCGGCCCGCGGATAGAAGTCGGCGACGTTGCCGTTCTTCGCGGTGCGGCGG
The DNA here is from genome assembly GCF_042732955.1 of Kitasatospora sp. NPDC059747. Taxonomy (NCBI): domain Bacteria; kingdom Bacillati; phylum Actinomycetota; class Actinomycetes; order Kitasatosporales; family Streptomycetaceae; genus Kitasatospora; species Kitasatospora sp. NPDC059747. The sequence continues at coordinate 2,757 of NZ_JBHWGV010000159.1, forward strand.
TAGTCGGCGCGCACCTCGGCGGCGCCGCTGCCGCGCGCGTGGCGCAGCACGGCGCCGAGCACGGCCTGTTCGATGCCGCGGCTGAACACCCGGCAGCTGAGCAGGAAGTTCTCGATGTGCAGGACGTCCGCGTCCCGCCGCAGCAGGACGGCGCCCACCAGTCCGTTGTCGCCGAAGCGGTCGGCGGAGGCGATGGTGAGCACCTGCGCGGCCGGGTCCTCGGCCATCGCCCGCACCTGTGCGGGCTGCAGCCGCCGCGTGGTGAGGTTGAACTGGTTGGTGCGCAGGGTGATCTGGGAGACCCGGGCGAACCGGTCGGCCGTCGCGGGGCCGAGGGCCACCGAGATGTCCAGCTCCCGCAGGTAGCCGTCGAGCGAGTCGAAGGTCGACAGGAAGTCCTGCCGGGCCCGGTCCTCGCGATAGCGGGCGGGCCGCGCCAGGTCCTCGTCGGTGAGCCGGCGCGCGTCGAACCAGCCGTCGTGCAGCAGCCGCGTCACGTGGGTCGCCGGGTCGCCGTCGACCCGGACCACGGCGACGGTGGGCAGCTCCCGCTCGACCAGGCCGCACTCGAAGGCGCTGTCGTCGACGAAGACGAAGCTGTCCACGGAGAGGTTGAGGGCGAGGGCCAGTTCGCGGAGGTTCTCGGGCTTGGGCCGCCAGTCGGCCCGGATCTGCACGAAGTCCTCCTCGCGCAGGACCAGGTCGGGGTGTTCGCGCAGGGTCCGTTCCACCGGTTCGCGGTCGTTCTTGCTCACCGCGGCCAGCAGGACGCCCTGCGCGCTCAGCTGGCGGGCCACCCGCTGGAAGCGGGCGAACGCCTCACCCCGGTAGCCGCCGGCCGTCTCGATGCCCTCGGGGCCGACCTCGCCGAGCACCCCGCCCCACACGGTGTCGTCCAGGTCCAGCGCGAGGACCTTCTTCACGCCACCCGACGCCTGCCGGGCGAGGTGGCCGACCTCCCGCGCGTACGCGGCGAGCAGGGCGTCGGACAGGTGTGCCTTCGCGTACACGCTCTGCCGGACGTCCCGGGCGGCGACACCCTCGGCGAGCAGCGGGTCGAGGTCCACGGTGACGACCTCGGGGTGGGCCTCGGACAGGCGCAGCAGCCGGGCGTTGGCCTCCCGCCAGAGCACCCCGAGCCCGGCCCGGGCCCGGAGGTCGACCAGCTGGCCCGTCAACTCGCGCGGCAGCGGGAGGGTGTTGAGGACGAGCGTGGCCCCCTCGGTGGTGCCGGCGAAGACCCGCGCGGCCCGCTCGACCAGGGCGAGCTTCTCCTCCAGCACCCGCGCCACGTCCTCGACCCGCCACGGCGACGGCAGTTCGTCCACCACCGTCGCGGGGTCGAGCACGCACAGTGCGAAGGAGGGGCGGGCCGCGTAGAGGCCGCTCGACGGGTCGACGAGGTCGAAGACCCAGCCGTCGAAGTCGGACAGCCGGGTCCGGGCCAGCAGGCCGTGCCGGGCGAACTGCGCGGTGAGCGCGGGCAGCAGCGCGTTGAGCGTGCCGTGACCGGTGACGGCGACGACCGGCGCGGGGATGCCGGGGTGCGCGGCGAGCACCGCGTCGGGGTCGGTCCTCGCCAGCACCCGGCCGGCGCGGACCAGTTCGTCGTCCGTCAGGCCGGCGAGCAGCCGCCGGACCTCCGGGTAGCGGTCGGGCAGGCTGCCCTCCCGGTGCAGCTCCGCCAGTGCGTCGGTCACGGCGTCAGTTCCCTTCCAGGGCGAAGCCCGCCTTGAGCCACTTGCTGGATTCGATGGAGATGCCGACGGCCCGTCGTCCGGGGCCGAGCGGCCCGGCGAGGGCGCGCTCCAGCTGGAGGAAGACGATGGCGTTGCCGCAGTTGCCCGCGTCGTCCACGCAGGAGACGTCCTGCGCGCGGGGGAGTCCGAGCCGCCCGCTGATGAGCTTGGTCATCCGGCCGGAGAGCTGGGGCGGCAGCAGCAGGTCGACCTCGTCGCCGCGCCAGCCGAGGCCGGTCAGCAACTCGTCCAGCACCTCGCCGGTCATCGTCGGCACGTGTTCCTCGATCGCCTTGTAGTCCTCGGTCGCGGCGGGCCGGTCGCTGTGGCGGTCGGCCGGGCCGAACCACTCGAGGACGGCCCCGGGCGGACGGCCCAGGCCGACGAGCCGGGTGAACAGGGCCCGCACCGCCGCCGAGCCCGGGGCCGGGTCGGTCGACAGGACCGCCGCACCGGCCGCGTCCCCGAAGAGCACGAAGTTCACCAACTCGGCCGGGGCCGCCTTGCGCAGGTCCGTTTCGAGGTCGTAGAAGCGGGCGATCACGTCACCGCCCAGCACCAGCACGGTGCGCCCGCTGCCGCTCAGCAGGATCTGCCGCGCGACGTCCAGCGCCTGCACCGCTCCCGAACAGCCGGACTGCAGCTGGAAGCTGCGCACGCCGTCGATGCCGAGCCGGTCGGCCACGACGTTGACGGTGGCCGGCATCAGCTGGTCGGGGGTGGCCGTGGCCAGCACCACCGCGTCGACGTCGCCCGGGCCGAGGCCGGCGGCGGCCAGCGCGCGGCGCCCCGCCTCCTCGGCGAGCGAGGCCAGGGTGCGGGTCTGCTTCCCGGTCTCCAGGTCCAGCGCCAGGTGGCGGGCCCGGGTGCCGATGAACGCGTCGACCCACTGCTCCCACAGCGGGTCCATGCCGAACCGCCGGGCCAGCGTGGCGTTGTCCAGGGCGGGCCCGGGAAGGGCTGCTGCGGCGGACAGGATGTGTACGTCCCGGCCGGTCATGTGTGGTCTCCCGTCGGTTGCCGGCGTGTTGGCGTCAGTCGGACAGCAGGATCCGGGCCTCGGCCGAGGCCCGGACACCCGTCATCCGCCACTTGCGGAACCCGGTCAGGCCCTCGTAGCGGCCGCCGGTGCCGACAGCCGGGTAGAAGACCCACTCGCTGGTGCGGACGTCGTTGAAGTCGGCCCAGCCCTCGGCGTGGACGGTGCCGTCCTCGAATGTGAGGTCCTCGCTGTAGTACGTCATCAGACCGCCGTCACCGGGGCGCGCGTACTCGATCCGGAAGGAGCCGTGGGAGGTGCCGATGAGCTTGCCCGACTCGTCGAAGAGTTCGTCGTCGAAGGTGCCGGTCTGGCCCACCTGCGGGTCCGAGACCTCGACGTCGTCGACGACCTTGACCACGATTTCCCGGGGAACCCGGAGGACGATCTGCTCGGCCATGTGTCCGTTCCTTTTCAGTGCGGTGGAGGGGGTGGATCGGGGGTGCGGCACGCGCGCGGTGCCCGCGCGGTCCGGGTGGGTCAGTACGCCGCGAACCGCGCCGGCGGCGCCCCGGTGATCAGCGGGGGGACGTCGGGGGTGGCGCCGGGACCGGTGAGATCGGTCAGCAGCCGGTCGGTCGGTGCCGCCGGTGCCGGCCGGGGGAAGAACGACCCGGCGGCCGGCTCGAACGGGCGCACCAGCACCGCCCGGAAGTCGTGCCTGGTCCAGGTGCCGCTGTTCACCGGGTCGTTGTCGGAGAACGTGTACGGCGCGTACTGCCGCCCGGTCGGGTCGGGCTGGGTGAAGCGGCCCCAGAACCCGTTGTAGAGGTGGTGGTCGAGGACGTGGGCGCTGCGCAGCAGCTGGTACGCGCCGCGGTAGCGGAAGGGGTTGGCGGCGGCGGCCTCCCCGGTCGCCGTCACCGCGCCGTGCGGCGTGTAGCGGTAGCGGGCGGCGAGCCGGCCCTCCTCGTCCAGCAGCGCGAGCACCGAGCCCTGCTGGTCGGTGACGGCCCAGTAGTGGCGGCCGTCGGCGGTGAGCACGGCGAGCAGCGCACCGTCGGGGGTGCGGACGAAGTCGGTCGGGACCCCGTCGTCGGTGGCACGGGCGATCCCGAGCGGCGTGTGGGTCAGGACGTGGGTGACGGTGCGTCCGTCCACGGTGGTCTCGGTGATCCGCCGCGGCAGCTCCTGACCGAGTCCGTCGTACCTGATGTCCACCACCTGCTGCCCGCCGAACACGCCGGTCAGGGTCTGGTTGGTGGCGCTGTAGGTGAAGGAGCCGGTGGGGTTGGTCTCCTCGGTGAAGTTGCCGGCGCCGTCGTACGCGAAGCCGGTCTCGCCCAGCAGGACCACCTGGCCCGCCGTGTTGAGGGTGAAGCGGGTGCCGCCGAGGCGGACCAGGTGGTGCGCGCCGTCGTACTCGAACTCGGTGTCCCCGGCCCGCACCAGGCGCTTGAGGCCGTCGTAGGCGAAGGTGACGGTCTCGCCGTCGACGGTTGTGGAGAGCAGGACGTCGCCGTCCGAACCGTCGGCGGTTCCGTAGCGGTACTCCGCGCCGACCAGGAGGTCCCCGGCGGGTCCGCGGACCGTCAGGGCGGTCCGGCGCCCGGCGTCGTCGTAGCCGATCTCCTGGCGGCCCGCACCGAAGTCCACGGCGGTGAGGCGGCCCGCGGCGTCGTGGGTGAGGCGGGCGGTGCGTCCGGCGGGGGTGGTGACCGCGACGGGCCGTCCGGCCGGGTCGTAGTCGTAGCGCGTCGTGCCGCCGGCGGTGGTCAGCGTGGTCAGCGCGCCCTCGGCGTCGTGACCGGCCCGCACCTCCTCGGTGTCCGCGCCCTCGGTGCGCACGGCCGAGGCGAGCCGCCCGCCCGCCGCGGTCCGGACCCAGCGGAACTCGTAGGACCAGTCGGGGGAGGACTTGCGGACCACGCGGCCGAAGGCGTCGTGGGCCAGGGTGAGCAGGACCCGGCCGGACTCCTCGTCGGTGACCTCGGCGAGCCGGCCGGTCGGGTCGTGCCGGTAGCCGGTGCGCCGGCCGGCGCCGTCGGTGACCCCGACGACCCTGGACAGCCGGTCGTGGCGGTAGGACGTCCGCCCGAGCGGCGCGGGCGGCGTGACGTCGGTCAGATTGCCCTGCCCGTCGTAACCGAAGGTGGTGGTCCGGCCGTTGCCGTCGGTGAACGCGGTCGGCCGGCCGTGCACCGGATGGTTGACGCGGGTGTCCAGGTCGGCCGCGCGGCCGGGGGCGCAACTGCGGACCAGGTGCCCCGACGCGTCGTACTCCAGGAGCAGTTCGTTGCCGGCCGGGTCGCGCAGGGCGGTGGCGAGCCCGGGGTGCGCGGCGTCGTCGTAGGCGATGGTGGAGCGGGCGGAGGTGGGCAGCCGCAGGGCGACCGGGCGGCCCGCCGCGTCGTGCTCGAACGCGGTCGTGGCGCCGGTGGCGTCGACGACCGCCGTCGGACGGCCGTCCGCGTCCCACTCCCGTCGGGTGACGTGCCCGAGCGGATCGGTGACCGAGGTCGGCCGTCCCTGGTCGTCGAACTCGTAGGTGGTCGGCAGGCCGGTGGCGCCGGTGACGACGGTGCGCCCAGGAGAGCGGGCGAACCCGGTGCGGACCTGGCCGTCCGGGCCGTCCCAGGCCACCTCCAGGACGGCGTTCCGGTCGTCGTACCCGAGCCGGACCGTCTCCCCGCCGGCCGTGACCGACAGCAGCCGGCCCCGGTCGTCCCAGCCGTAGGCCGTGACGCGGCCGTCGGCACCCGTCTGGCGGGCCATCCGGCCGGAGGCGTCGTACGCGAAGGCCGCCGCCTGGCCGCCGGCCGGGTCCACGACCTTGGCGACCATGCCGTCGCCGTCCCGGTGCAGGGTGACCGTACGGCTCAGGCCGTCGGTCACCGTCACGGGATCGCCGGAGGCGTCGACCTCGAACCCGGGGCCCGCGCAGAGCGACCAGCCGGGGCCGAACCCGTCGGCGGCGGCCGAGGCGCGGCGGTGCTCGCGCAGGAGCCGCAGGTGGCGTCCGGACCCGGCGAGCACCAGGTCGATCTGACGGAACGTCGGCTCGCCCGTGGCGAGGTCGACCACCAGCTCGGCCAGGTCGCCGAGCGGCAGGCGCCACACTGCGCGGTGGTCGGGGAAGTCCCGGAGTTCGAGCACGGATGGGCTCCTCGGTCTGCGGGTCGTCGGTCGGACGGGCGCCAGACTCGCCCGGTCGTCTAAAGCTCGGCTAAGTCCGCGTGACGTGCACGTGGGGCCGTCCGGGGTCGGGAGGAGCACCGGTGCGGTAGCCGTCGTGCCATTTGTGAACTAACTGGGGAGGTTCTTTCCGGGGCCGGTTGGCATGGATCGGACTCTTAGGCTGGTTGTGGTTGTTGGTGATCCGTTCGCGTTCTTCATCGTCGGAGCCACACCGTCGCTTACGGGGGAAGGGATTTCGGGATGACCACTACCGTCATGACAACGCCGCCCGCTCGGGCGGCCGTTCGTACCACCGAACTCGGCCGACTGCTCGACCACGTCCGGACGATTCGTGAACGGCGGTCCACGATCGTCGAATTGGCCGGGGATCCGGGCAGCGGGAAGACCTGGCTGCTGACCGCGCTGGCGCAGGAGGCGCGGGGCCGGGGCCTTGCGGTGCTCCGGGGATGGTGCTCCGAGGCCGACGCCCGGATGCCGTTCCAGCCGTTCGTCGACGCGCTGGCCACCTGGCGGGGCGGGGCCGGGCCGGTCGAGTCGAGGGCCCGGGCGCTGACCGGCGCGTCGACCGCCTCGTCCGAGGAGGCCGGGAACGCCGACTTCACCTCCCGCGGCCGCCTCCTGACCGAAGCGCGCCGACTGATCGCGGACTGCCTCGCCGCCGCGCCCGAAGGACTGGTGCTGATCGTCGACGACTTCCACTGGGCCGACCCCGGCTCGGCCGCGCTGCTGAACATGCTCGTCCGCTGGCCCATGGACGGCGGCATGGCGCTCGTGGTCGCGCACCGGCCGCGGCAGGCCCCGGTCGCCGTGCGCTCCATCCTGCGGCACGGCACCGAACTCGGCACCGTCGAGACGATCGAGCTCGCCCCGCTGACCTTCGCCCAGAGCGCCGAACTGCTCGGTCCCGCCAGGCGCCCGGCCGAGGTCGCCGACCTGCACGAGCGCAGCGCGGGGAACCCGCTGTACCTGACGGCACTGGCCGACGCCGCCTCCCCGGCGGACGGCGGCTGCGAGGACTGGGCGCGCAACGGCCTGGGCACCCGGCTGCTGGCCGAGACCGAGGCCCTCGACGGAGCGGCCCGCGCGGCCCTGCAGGCGGCGGCGGTGCTCGGGGACGCGTCCGGCATGAGCGCGGTCGCCGAGGTCGCCGAGATCGGCGAGGACGAGGCCTGCCGGGTCCTCGGGGAACTGCAGGGGCGAGACCTGCTCCGCGCCACCGGGCCGGACCTGGTGACCCTGCGCCACCCGCTGCTCGGCCGCTGCCTGAACGCCGCCATGGACGCGTGCTGGCGGGCCGGCGCCCACCGGCGCGCACTGGCCCGGCTCACTCGACTCGACGCCCCGGCCACCGAACTCGCCCCGCACATCGAGCGGTCGGGTTCGCTGGCCCGCGCCTCGGACGCCCGGGTGCTCGCCTCCGCCGCGCGCACCGCCCTGCACCTCGGCGAGCCCTCGCGGGCCGCCCACTGGCTGACCGCCGCGATGCGCCTGCCGCGGCCGGCCGACGAGTCGCCGGACGCCTCGCCGGTGCGACCGGAGCTGTGGCGGGCCGTGGTCCGGGCGCTCGCGGCGCAGGGGGACGCCGAGCGGATCAGGTCACTGGCCGGCGCGATCCTGTCCGGGCCGGTCCGGCGCCTGGCCGCCGGACCGCGCTCCGCCGAGGTCGCCTTCCTGACGACCGTCCTGGCCTCGCTCGGCCAGGACGAGGCGGTGCAGACCCTCCTGATCGTCGAACTCTCCACCGCAGACCAGGCGGACCCGGCCGTCGGCGTACTGCTCCGTGAGCAGCAGCACCTGGCGAAGGTCCTGGCGGGCAAGCTGCCCGCCCGTCCCGACATCGAGGCGCTGGTGCGCGAGGTGCAGCGGACGGACGGGGTGTCGCCGGCCGGAGCACTGGTGCTGAGCGGCCTGTGCGCGGTCCTGGAGGGCGACGTGTGCGCCGCGAAGCAGGCGTTCGACGCCGGGTCCCGGGTGCTCGACACCACCGCGAACGGCGGCCGGCCGAACCACCGGCAGGCCGTCCACCTGCTCGTCCTCGGCTGGGCGGAGGCGCTGATGGGCCGTTACGGCACCGCGCACGCCCACATCGACCGGGCGCTGACGGCCGTCCGGGAGCGCGGCGACGTCCACCTGACGCTGCCGCTGCTCGCCACCCTGGGGTACGTCAACTACCAGTCCGGCCGGATGGCGGACGCCCTGGACGCCGCCGAGGAGGGGCGTGTCATGGCCCTCACCCTCGGGCGCCTCGACCACGCCGCGCTGCTGGACGCGACCATCGCGGCCGCCTCCGCTCAGCTCGGCCGCGGCTCGTTCCTCGTCGCCAGCGGCGTGCTGAGCAAGGCCCCCAGGACCCCCCTCAACGCCCTGCTGCGGGCGGAGGCCGCCCTGGTCTCCGGCGACGCCGAGTCGGCGCTGGCGCTCCTGCTGCCCGAACGCGAGGCGTGGCGGGTGGCCGAACCGGTCGGGGTGCTGGCCGCCCGCGGGTACGAACTGCTCGCCGCGGCGGCACTGCGGACCGGGATGGACGAGGCGAGCATCGAGCAGTGGGCCGACCACGCCGCGGACGCCGCCGCCGTGGTCGGCATCGCCGAGCAGAGCGGGCACGCGCTGCTGGCCAGCGGCCACGTCCTGATGAGCAGGCACCAGCCCGTCGAGGCCGCGCAGCGCTACCAGGAGGCGCAGGAGCTCCTCGGCGCCGAGAGCTCCGCCGGCGTCCGGGCCAGGGAACTGGCCCGGGCCGCGCTGCGCACCGCCGACCGCGGGCCGGAGGGGGCGCTCGCCGAACTCACCATCCGCGAACGGGAGGTGGCGGACCTCGCCGGCCAGGGGCTGAAGACGAAGGACATCGCGGAGCAGCTGCGGGTCAGCCCGCGCACCGTCGACGTCCATCTGACCCGCATCTACAGCAAGTTGGGGATCGCCTCCCGGGTGGCCCTGGTCCGGCTGATGACGCTGGCCGGCTGACCCGGGTGGGTGGTGGTGACGGGACGGGCGCCCCGCCGCCACCACCCGCCCGGAGGCCGGATCAGCTCGCCAGCGGAAGGTCCAGGAGCTGGTCGGAGGTCAGGATCGCCTGGTGCAGCCGGCGCAGTGAGCGGCACGGCTCCAGCCCGAGCTCGGACCTGAGCACCTGCTGGGCCGAGCGGTACACCTGCAGGGCCTCCGCCTGCCGGTCGGCCCGGTAGAGCACGAGCATCAGCTGGCGGTAGAAGGACTCGCGCAACGGGTACTGCGCGATCAGGGTGTTGAGCAGCCCGGTCACTTCCCGGTGGCGGCCGAGTGCGGTCCGGGCCTCGATCGACAGCTCCAGGCACTCCAGCCGTTCCTCCTCCACCCAGGCGGCGAAGGAAGCCAGTACCGGCCCCTCCGCGCCGCCGTCCAGCACCGGCCCCCGGACGAGCGACAGCGCGCGTTCGAAGTCGTCGAGCGCCGCCTCGTACTCCCCGGCGTGCTGCCACGCGCGACCGCTGCGCATCGCCGTCTGGAATTCGGCCACGTCGTACTGGGCGCCGTCCAGTCGCAGGAGGTACCCGGACGGCTTGGTGGTGATCGCGGCCCCTTCGGTGTCCCCGGCGGCGGCGAGGAACTTGCGCAGCTGGGAGAGGTACACGTGGACCGCGGCCGACGCGCGCCGCGGCGGACCGGAGCCCCACAGCTCCTGGATCAACTGCTCCTTCGTGGTGATCCGGCCCGCCCCCACGAGCAGGGTGGCCAGGGTCAGCTCCATCTTCGGCGCGCTCATGGAAAAGCTCGTCGTACCGTCGGACACGCGGAGCGGCCCGAGCAGTTCATAGCGCATCGATACCTCGCAAACGGTGGGAATGGGGAGCCCTCGTTTCTCCTCGCCCCCAACTCTCCGGTCGACACACGTGTTCGCACATCAGGGAAACTGCGTACGTAAGGTCGATTGGCCGATAGTCGACGCCCCGGGCCTGCCGACCCGGCCCGGATCACGGCCGTAGTCTGCCGCGTCTTCCTTCCCTTCGCACGGTCATCCCGCACAGTCCCCGCATGCCGCCGGCTGACTGGACGGTGCGTATTCACTGCAAGCTCGGCGCCGCCTCCGCAGGAATCTGTCTTGTATATTGGCAGCTCGGTTTCTATAGTCTCCTCATGGCTCCTGAGAGGACTCCCACGTGACCCGCAGAACCGTTCCGCTGGTGGCAGGCATCTGCTGCATCGGCACCTCCGAGCTGCTGCCCGGCGGGATGCTGTCCCAGGTCGGGGCTGCGTTGCGCGTCGACGTGACGACGGCGGGGCTGCTCGTGACCGTCTACGCCGCGACCGTCGCGATCGCCGGGCCTGTCGTCGCCGTGCTCACGGCGGGGGTCTCGAAGGTGCGGCTGGCCACCTGGCTGCTCGCGGTGTTCGCCCTCGGCAACGTCGTCATCGCGACCGCCGCCGACTTCTCCCTGGTGCTGCTGGGGCGGGTGGTGACCGCGAGCGTCCATGGTGCGTACCTCGCCACCGCGATCGTGCTGACGCAGCGCCTGCTACCGGTGGAGCGCTCCAGCAAGGCCGTCACGGCCATCCAGTTCGGGGTGAACCTGGCCACCGTGCTCGGCATCCCGGCCGGGGCCGCGCTGGCCCAGATCGGCGGCTGGCGCACACCGTTCGCGGTGATCTCGGTCGACCCCGCGGTCGCCACGTGGGGCGTGCACAAGGCGACCGCCCACCTGGACATCGGCACTCCGGAGCCGGACGCCCGGCAGGAGATCTCGGCGCTGCTGAACCTCGACGTCGCGCTGACCGTCGGCGCCACCGCGCTGTTCTCGGCGGCGATGTTCACGATCATCACCTACTTCGAGCCGAGCGCCGTCGCGGCCGGCTACGCCGAGGCGGCCGTCCCCGTGCTGCTGGTGGCCTACGGCGTCGCGAGCATCTTCGGCAACTCGATCGGCGGCCGGCTCGCCGGCCGGGGCCGCGGGCCGGCGCTGCTCACGGCGGCCGCGTTCATCGCCGGCTGCGCGGCCTTCCAGCCGCTCCAGCGCAGCACCCTCACCTTCCCCATCGGCGGGGTGCTCTTCGCCCTCGCCACCTTCTCGCTCATCCCGATCCTGCAGAGCGACGTCCTGGACCTCGCCGCGGCCGCCCCGAGCCTGTCCCTGGCGACCAACATGTCGGCCTTCGGCGTCGGCGCGGCCCTGGGCTCGTTCGCCGGCGGCCGGGTCATCACCCACTTCCACGACGTGCACGACGTACCACTGGCCGCCGTCGGCCTCGCCGTGGGCGGCTTCGTCCTCTACGGGCTGCGGCACGTGCGACCGGCCCCTTCCCCAGTCGACCGCATCAAGGAGGCGTCCCATTTCCAGGCCTAGCCACGACCACCGCGCCCCGCTGCCGTCCCTGACGGGTCTGCGCTTCATAGCGGCCGCGCCCGTCTTCTTCTTCCACCTCTCGCTCACGTTCATCCCGATGAACCCGTTCAGAGACCAGAACTGGGCCGAGACCTACAAAACGATCTTCTGGAAGGCCGGCTGGGTCGGCGTGTCCTTCTTCTTCGTCCTCAGCGGGTTCCTGCTGATGTGGCGGAGCTCCGACAGCCGCGGCTACCTGCACTTCTTCCGCAAGCGCGTGGTCAAGCTGTTCCCGTCCCACGTCGTGACCTGGGCGCTCGCCATGGTCCTGTTCGCGGGGGCGGCCGCCACCAGCCCCTGGGACTACCTGCCGAACCTGTTCCTCGTGAACTCCTGGTTCCCGGTCCACAACATCTTCCTCGCCGTCAACGTCCCCAGCTGGTCACTCTGCTGCGAGCTGATGTTCTACGCGCTGTTCCCGCTGATCGCGCCGCTGGTGCGCCGCATACCCCGCGAGCGGCTGACGCTCGCCCTGGCCGGCTGCGTCGCCTGGACCTTCCTGATCGCCGCCGTCGCCACCGTGCTGCCGAACTCGCCGCACACCGACGGCATGCCGATCTCCACCGTCCAGTTCTGGTTCGGCTACAACTTCCCGCTGCCCCGGCTCGCCGAGTTCCTCTCCGGCATGCTGCTGGCCCGTGTGATCGCCGAGGGCCGGCTGCCGGTGATCCGGCCGGCCGTCGCGTGGGGCGCGCTGCTCGTCGGCTACGTCGTCGCCGAAGTGGTGCCGTTCACCTTCTCGTTCATCCCGTTCACGTTCGTGCCGCTGCTGCTGATCGTCGCCTCCGCCGTCCGCCGTGACCTCGACGGGCACCGCACCTGGACGGCCACGCGCACGATGGTGTGGCTGGGCGAGGTGTCGTTCGGCTTCTACATGACGCAGCACGTGCTGATGTACACGCTGCGCACCAAGATCCAGCACGGCGCCCACTACGCGCCGCTGCCCGCGATCGCCCTGATCCTCGGCACCTTCGCGGCGACGATCCTCGCGGGCTGGCTGCTGTACCGGCTGGTCGAGCTGCCGACCATGAAGTACTGGGCCACGGCCCGGCCGAAGGCCGCGGTCCCGACGGAGCCCGCGCCCGCGGCACCGGCCGTGCCGGCGCAGCGGGCCGGGGCCGAGGCCGAGGCGGGGGTGTCCTCGTGAGCACCGCCCGGCCGGTCGGTACCGCCCAGCCGGTCGGCACGGGCCGCGGCGGTAACCTGCCCGGACTGTCGCTGGCCCGGCTGCCCGCCTCCTTCTTCATCCTCACCTCGCACGTCGTCGGCGTCGGCCTCTTCGCCGACCAGGTGCTCCAGTCGCACGTGTACGGGGCCCTGAGCAAGGTCGGCTACACCTCGGTGTCGTTCTTCATCGTGCTCAGCGGCTTCGTGCTGACCTGGACCTCGCGCGGCACGTCGCTGGACTGGCGGCGGTTCATGTCCCGGCGCGTGGTCAAGGTGATCCCCGTCCACCTGGTCGCCTGGGTGATCTGCGCGGCCCTCTTCGCCGCGACGGCGTTCCCGCTCGGCACCGTCCTGGCCAACCTGTTCCTCGTGCAGGCGTGGGTGCCGGACCACACCGTGTACTTCGCGGTGAACAACCCGGCCTGGACGCTGTCCGTGGAGATCTGCTTCTACCTGGTCTTCCCGTTCCTGTACCGGGGGCTGGTCCAGCGCTCCACCAAGGCCCTGCGCATCCTGACGGTCGTGCTCACCGCGGTGGTCGTCGCGCTGCCGTTCGTCCTGTCGCTGCTCCCCGACGGCGCCACGTTCCAGAGCCCCGGGATGAACTACCACGGCGTGCCCGAGGACATCTCGGAGTGGAAGTTCTGGCTGGTCTACGTCTGCCCGGCCGCGCGCATGGTCGAGTCCGTCCTCGGCATGCTGATCGCCCTGCTGCTCAAGCGCGGCGCCTGGCCCCGGATCCCGCGCTGGACCGCCCTGGTGGTCCTGGCACCGGAGGTCTACGTGGCGACGGAGCACGCGCACTTCATCTTCGCCACCAGCGCGGTCGGCATCACCGGCATCGTGCTGCTGATCGGCGCCGTCGGCGCCGGCGACCTGCGCCGCCCGGCGGACCGGCCCGCGCCCGCGGTCGCCCGCTTCGGCCGCTTCACCTTCGGCGTCTACATGTACCAGTGGCCGCTGCTGTGGATGTGGTACCTGCACCGCTCGGGCCACGGCTACAGCGGGGTCGAGGCGCCGATCGTGTACGCCGGGATCGTGGCGCTGACCATCGCCGCCACCTACCTGTCGTACCAGCTCGTCGAGAAACCCCTCGACCAGCGTTGGCGTCGCCGCAACGCGAGGCCGCGCCAGGCCCCCGCCGGCGTGCCCGCCCCCACCGGCGTCCCCACGGACACCGCGGCGCCCGCCGAACCCGTGCACGCGCGCTGAGCGCCGTGCCCGCGACCGTCCCGCCATCCCCCGGCCGGGACGGGGGCCGGCCCCCGGGCCCCCACCCCGGCGCCGGGTGGGGGGCGCCCCAGCGCGCCCCGCCCCCCCCCCCCCCCGGGGCGGGGGCCCCCCCCCCCCCCCCCCCCCCCGGCGGGCGGGCGCCCCCCCCCCCCCCCCACAGCCCCTACCGCCCCCACGACCCCCACGACCCCCACGGCCCCGACCGCCCCCCACAGCCCCCACCACCACATCGCACCGGGCACCACCCGTACCAACAGGAGGAAGTTCATGTCGCAGGAATCGACCGCCGTGGTCCTCGGCGGCGGCGGACTCGCCGGCATCGGCTGGACCATCGGCGTCCTGGCCGCGCTGGAGGAGGCCGGGGCGCTCCGGCTCGACGCCGTCGGCCACGTGGTCGGCACGTCGGCCGGCGCCGCCGTCGCCGCCGCCGTGCTGCACTCCGGCGCCGCCGCCGAGTTCGACCGCACGGTCCGCAAGTCCCGCCGCAACGCCGAACTCGCCCCGGCCGTCTCCCTCGCCGAGATCCTGCCGGACGTCCTCGCCGTCCACGGCGCCGACGAGTCCCTGGCCGTCAAGACCGAGCGGCTCGCCGCGCTGTCCCGCGAGCGCTCCGGCACCGACCCGGCCCGCCGCCGCGCGGCCATCGCCGGCCGCCTCCAGCGGGACGCCTGGCCCGAGGCCCGGCTCTCGGTCACCGCCGTGCGCGCCGACGGCGAGCCCGCCGTCTTCACCGCGGACTCGGGCGTCGGCCTGGTGGACGCGCTCACCGCCAGCTGCGCCGTGCCGGGCCTGTGGCCGGTGGCCACGATCGACGGCGCGGACTACGTCGACGGCGGCACCTACTCCCTCACGAACGCCGAACTCGCCGCCCACGCCGACCGCGTGCTCGTCCTGCGCCCGCAGCCCGAGCTGCCCGGCTACGTGACGCCGGAGCGCCGGAAGGTGCTGGACCGGGCCGTCTTCCTGGAGCCGTCCGAGCGCGCGCGGGCCGGCTTCGGCGCCGACCCGTTCGACCCCGACGTGCGCGGCGTGGCCGCCGTGCTCGGGTACGAGGACGGTCTCGCGGCGGTGGCGGCGGTGTCGGCCCTGACCTCCCCGGCCGGGGAATGAGCACGGTGAACAGCGCCGGCAGACTGGCGCCGGCGCCGGCGGCGGTCCCCGCACCCCGCGGGCCCCCCCCCGCCGCCGGGCCCCGGCACCCAGCGGTACTGTTCGTGCGCCCGCGGCCCGCCGGCCACCGGGGTGCCGTGGCCGCTGTCGACGGCGGGGC
>NZ_JBHWGV010000160.1:0-17439 GCF_042732955.1 Kitasatospora sp. NPDC059747
GCGGCCGGGGGAGCGGCCTCGGCGGACGAGGACTCGTCGGCAGTCCGGGAGTCCACCGAGTTGTACATCAGCAGCACGCCGACCGCCGCCGCGCTCATGCCGACGCGCAGCAGCCGGGACGTACCTGGGACGGGAAGCACCGAGGCCCTGCTGTCCGGGATCGGCGTCCGGGGGACGGCGCCCGCGGGACGGCCCGCCGCCCCCGTGCGCCCCCCGCGGTGGCGGGGCGGCGCCCAGGGGCGGCGGCGGGGGTCAGGCGACGGCGCCGGCCGTGCGGCGGCCGCGGCGCAGCGCGAGGGCGCCCGCGCCGATCCCGCCGAGCAGCAGGACCGCGCCCGAGGCCAGACCGCCGCCGGACAGGGACAGCCCGCCGCCGCCGGTGTGCATGCCGCCGTGCGGGGCCTTGTGCTCCTCGCCCTTGTCGCCGTAGGCGTCGTTGCCCTTGTGCTCGTCCGAGCCCTTGTGCTCCTCGGTGGAGGAGGAGCCCTTGTGGTCGCTCGTGCCCTTGTGCTCGTCGGAGCCGGTGCCCTTGTCGGAGCCGGTGCCCTTGTCGGGCTGCTTCTCCTGCCAGGTGAG
This sequence comes from Kitasatospora sp. NPDC059747, assembly GCF_042732955.1. NCBI lineage: Bacteria > Bacillati > Actinomycetota > Actinomycetes > Kitasatosporales > Streptomycetaceae > Kitasatospora > Kitasatospora sp. NPDC059747. Next base: position 577 of record NZ_JBHWGV010000160.1, read on the forward strand.
GTTCTTGCCCTGGTCGGCGGATCCGTCCGCGAAGGCCATGGGGGTGCCGACGGTCAGGACGGCGGCGACGGCCGCCCCGGCGAGCAGCGTGCGTGCAGAACGCATGAGGATGATCCTTCCGGCGCGCCGGCCCGCGACGCCCGGCGGGGTTGCCGGGCAAGGGGACTCGCGGGGAATGCGCGCCTGATCCACCGTCAACCACCGTGCCGACGCCTGCCACCGGAGGCGTGCGGGGCCCGCGCGCCCGGTGCGCCTTTCGGATGGACTCCCGGGCGTGTTCACCCGGGTGCGCGGGCGATCCGGGTGAACGGGGGTTACGGCGGCCACGAGCCGTCGGTGCGCGCGGGCGGCTCCGGGCACGCGTGGGCCCGCCCCCGGCAGCTGGCCGGGGGCGGGCCCAAAGGGTCGCGGGGGCGCTGCGGAGCTCAGCGGTCCCAGCGGTAGAACTCGCGCGCCATCGCGTCCTTGGGCTCGCGCCAGGTGGCGGGGTCGTACGCCTGGACGTAGGCGGTGAGGCGGTCGCTGACGGTCCGGAACTCCGGGTGCCCGACGACCTTGGCGACGGCCGGGCCCGGCGGGCGGTCGGCCTCGATGAGGTGCAGGTAGACGTCGCCGAACTGGAAGAGGCTGCGGCCGGTGACGCCGATCAGGTGCGGCAGGTCGCCGCGGTCGGACTCGGCGAACACCTCGGCGATGTCGGGGGCCGCCTCCGGCTTCATCCGGGCGACGATCAGAGCGCGGTGCACGCCGCTCACCTCTCCCCGGCCCGCAGCTCGACCTTCTCGCGGATCAGCTGCATCTGGATCCGGGAGTTCTTGTTGATGTGGTTGACCATGCCGTCGTCGTCCACCGGGGCGGTGGGCTTCATCGCGAAGTCCTGGATCCAGCGCATCCTCGTCCCGGCCGGGACCTCGGCGTACTCCCAGCGGATCTCCATGAACTCGAACGGGCCGGGCTCGACCCGGCGGGCGCGCACCGCGAGCGAGGACTTGTCGGTGGTGCGCTCGGAGACCCAGCTCCACACCTGGCCGTTCTCGTCCGGGTGCATGGTGAGCCGGAAGCGGACGCTGTCGCCGTCGCGCTCCAGGACGTCGACGGAGGCGTACTCGCTGAACAGCTCCGGCCAGTTCTCCAGGTCGTTGGTCATCTCCCAGACCAGGTCGAGCGGAGCGGCGATGACGATCTCGTTGTCGGTGTGTCCGGGCATGTCAGGCACCGGCCTTCGTCGCGAGGGAGGCGTTGACGAGCTGCACGAACTCGGCCGGGGTCTTGGCGGACTCGGCGCCCGAGGTGACCTTGAGGCCGTGCCGGTTCTCCAGCTCGCCGACGACGCCGAGCAAGCCGAGCGAATCGACGCCGAAGTCGTCGAAGTAGGAGCCGGGGCGCTCCAGGTCGCCGGGTTCGACGGTGACGCCGGCCCGCGCCTGGAGCAGGGCGGCCAGTTCGGGGTAACTGAGGGTGTTGCTCACGGGGTGTCCCTTCTCAGAACGGGGTGGTTCAGGGCCGCTCACCGCGCCGGAGCACCAGCGCGGAGTTGGAGCCCATCAGCCCGCGGCTGAGCACCAGTGCGGTGCGCAGCTCGGCCGGCCGGGCGCGGCCGGTCACCAGGGCGAGGTCGTGGCAGACCTCGGTGACGTTGGGGGTGGGCGGGAGCACGCCGTCCTCCATGGCGAGGACGGCGGCGGCGACGTCCAGCAGCGGGGCGCCGCAGTAGGCGCGGCCGGTGCCGGTCTTGGGCGCGGTGACCGGGACGCGTTCGGCGGCCGGGCCCAGGGCGTCGGCGAGGGCGAGGGCCTCGGCCCGGTCGGCGGCCGGGACGCCGAGCGCGTCCGCGAAGACCACGTCGACCTCCTCGGGTGCGATCCGGGCCTCGTCCAGGGCTATCCGGATCGCGGCGGCCAGGCCCTCGCGGGACTCCTCCCACCGGGAGGCGCCGGTGAAGGTGGCGCCGTGCCCGGCCAGGTGGGCGCGGACGGCGGCCCCGCGGCGACGCGCGGTCCGCTCGTCCTCCAGCAGCAGCATCGCGCCGCCCTCGGCGGGGGAGAAGCCGCAGGCCTGCGCGGTGAACGGCAGGTAGGCCCGGTCGGGCTGCTCGGCGAGGCTGAGCTCGGGGTAGCCGAGCTGGCAGACCATCGAGTACGGCGCGAGCGGGGCCTCGGCCGCGCCGGCCACCACCGCGTCGGCGCCGTGCTCGATCGAGCGGGCGGCGTGGGCGAGCGCGTCCAGGCCGCCGGCCTCGTCGCTGGCGACGACCCCGCAGGGGCCCTTGTAGCCGCCGCGGATGGAGATCTGTCCGGTGCTGGCCGCGTAGAACCAGGCGATGGACTGGTAGGGGCCGACGAACCGGGGCCCCTGGCCCCAGAGCTGCTGGAGCTCGCGCTGGCCGAACTCGCCGCCGCCGGAGCCGGCCGCGGTCACCACGCCGACGGCGTAGGGCTGTTCCGGGTCCGGTGTGAAGCGGGCGTCGGCCACGGCCAGGTCCGCGGCGGCCATCGCGTAGTGCGTGAAGCGGTCGGTCTGCACCAGGTAGCGGCTGTCGATCACGGCCTGCGGGTCGAAGTCCCGCACCTGTCCGGCGACGCGCAGCGGCAGCGCGGTGCAGCCCTCGCGGGATATCCGGTCGAGGACGCTCACGCCCTGCCTGGTGGCCTTCCAGAAGGCGTCGGCCCCGACACCGTTCGGTGCCACCACGCCGATGCCGGTGACCACCGCCCGGCGGCCCTGCTGACGTGACGTCATGGATCTCACCCCGTTCTTTTGAGCACGACGGCGGACTGGAATCCGCCGAATCCGCTGCCGACCGAGAGGATGTGGCTCAGCGGCAGCTCGCGCGCGGTGCGCGGCACGTAGTCGAGGTCGCACTCCGGGTCGGGAGTCTCGTAGTTGGCGGTCGGCGGCACGACGCCGTGGGCGAGCGCCAGCGTGCAGGCGACGACCTCGATGGCGCCGATCGCGCCGAGCGAGTGCCCGACCATCGACTTGATCGAGCTCATCGGCGTTCCGTAGGCGTGCCGGCCGAGCGAGCGCTTGACGGCGGCGGTCTCGTGCCGGTCGTTCTGCTTGGTGCCCGAGCCGTGCGCGTTGACGTAGTCGACGTCGGTGGTGTTCACCCGGGCGTGGGCGAGCGCGTCGTCGATCGCCCGGGACATCTCCAGCCCCTCCTGGGTGAGGCCGGTCATGTGGTAGGCGTTGCCGTAGGTGGCGAAGCCGCCGACCTCGCCGTAGACGCGGGCGCCGCGGCGGCGGGCGTGCTCCAGCTCCTCCAGCACCAGGACGGCGCCGCCCTCGCCGAGGACGAAGCCGTCCCGGTGGGCGTCGAAGGGGCGGGAGGCGTGCGCCGGGTCGTCGTTGCGCTCGCTGGTGGCCTTGATGGCGTCGAAGCACGCGACGGTGATCGGCGAGATCGGGGAGTCGGAGGCGCCGGCGACGCAGATGTCGGCGCGTCCCTCCTCGACGGCCCGGAAGCCGTAGCCGATCGCGTCCAGGCCGGAGGTGCAGCCGGTGGAGACGGTCTGCACCGGGCCGTGCGCGCCGATCCGTTCGGCCACCGCGGAGGCCAGCGTGCTGGGCGCGAACGCCCGGTGCAGCTGGGGCTCGGCCTGCCGGTGGTCGACGTCCCAGCGGGCGCCGGCCGAGCTGACCAGGGCGTAGTCGTGCTCCAGCCGGGTGGTGCCGCCGACGGCGGTGCCGAGCGAGACGGCGATCCGCCACGGGTCCTCGGCGGCGAGGTCCAGGCCCGCGTCGGCGACCGCCTCGCCGGCCGCCACCATCGCGAACTGCACGTAGCGGTCGGCCCGTTGGACGTCCTCGGGGCCGAGCCCGTGCGCCGCCGGGTCGAAGTCGCACTCGGCGGCGATCCGGGAGCGGAACCCGGTGGGGTCGAAGAGCGTGATGCCCCGGGTGGCGGTGCGGCCGGAGGTGAGGAGGTCCCAGAAGGCCGGGACCCCGACCCCGCCGGGCGCCACCACGCCGATCCCGGTGACGGCGACCCGCCGGGTCACGAGGCCACCTTGGCGTGTTCCGGCGGGCCGGACGCGGCGGACCCGTCGGTGCCCGCGTGCTCCTCGGTGCTCACGTGGCCGAGGTCGGGGCGCGGGGCGAGCGGCCCGAGGTGGAAGACCATCCGGGCCTCGGTGGTGCCGACGTTGCGGAAGCGGTGGCGCATGTTGATCGGGATCATCAGGCCGTGGTCGGGCTTGAGGGCGCGGGTCTCGCCGTCCAGGTCCACCTCCAGGTCGCCGGAGACGACGAACACGAACTCCTCGGAGTACGGGTGGTAGTGCTCGGCGATCCGTTCCCCGGGCTTGACGATGGCCAGGCCCATGAAGCCGCTGGTCGCCCCGCAGGTGGTCGGGGTGAGCATGGTGCGCAGCTCGGCGCCGTGGCGGCGGTTCTCCGGAGCCTCGTCGACGTGGACGATCCGTGGGTACTGCGTGGACATGGTGTTTCCTCCGGGAATGTGACGGATCGTCAGTTCGACTGTGAGCTGCGGTCGGTGATCGGGGTCATGCCGCGGGCGGCGAGGAACGCGCGCAGGCCGGCGACGGTGCGCAGGTCGCACTCCGCGCCGAGGTCGAGCAGCCGGGCGAGCGCCGCGGCCTCCGCGTCGCCGGCCACGCCGAGCGCGGCGCCCGGGTCGGCCTCGGCGGGCACCCGCAGGTCCACCAGGCGCACGACGACGTCGTCGCGCTGGAACACGGTGCTCGCCGCGACCGGGCCGGTCGGGTCGGCGGTGGCGAGGTCGTCGTGGCCGGCCAGCAGCTCGGTGACGGCCGTGCCGGAGCCCGGGCGGACCGGGTAGAGCACGGCGTGCCGGTGCAGCCGCCCGGACGACGGCGCGGTGGCGATCGCCTGCTCCTTGGCCGGCAGCGCGGCGCGGGCGAAGAAGGCGCGCGCGGACTGCGGGTCGCCGAGCTGCCGGGCCTCCTCCAGGTACGGGTTGATGGCCTCCTCGACGGCCCGCACCTCGGGCTGCATCGCGACGTGGCGCAGCGCGTCGCCGAGGCTGCCGGTCACCTCGACGGCCCGCACGACCCGGTTGCCGTGCATGAACAGCGAGGTGCGGCGCAGCCGGGTGTGCTCGTCCACGTCGGCCTTGGGGGAGGTGTAGCCGGCCAGGATCCGGGCCACCTCGGGCTCGCTGCCGGGCTTGACCGTGAAGGTCAGCGCGTGGCGGACGACCCCGTCGGGGCCGGGCTCGGCCTTGGGCGGGCCGACGTGGCCGACGGGCTCGCTGCGCGGCAGGCCCGGCGGCACCTCCACCGGGGCCCGGGTGCCGGTGGCGCCGCCGGCGGCGGAGGTCTCGCGCAGGACGACGTAGCGCATCGAGCGGAAGTTGTCGCTGACGCAGCCGTGCATGGGCTTGACCATCTCCCGGTGGGCGTCGCTGTCGACCCACTGCAGGAACGTGTCCTGGTCCTCCCACTCGCTGGTGATCAGCCACTGCCGGGGGTCGTTGATCGACTGGCACAGCTGGTCGCTGACGTGGCCGGGCACCGCGGCCACCTGGTGGCGCAGCTGCTCGTAGACGTCCAGGAAGCGCTGCTGCGCGCCGTCCTGGATCTCCAGCATCAGGACGACCCGCAGCCGGGTCTCGGACTCGGCGTGCTGCGGCGCCTGCGGTTCGGACAGAGTTGTCATGATCCACTTTCTGCTCTGGGCCGCACGCTGCGGGCCGTACTCCGGCCGCGTCCGGCAGGGCGCTCCCGGCCCGGGGGAGGGCGGTGCGATGGCGGTCGGCCCGGGCCGTCGGCGCCAGGCCTGAGGTCGATCGTGCGCGGCGCGTCCGGGGGCGCGCGAGATTTGCGGGCCATCCGGGCGAAGGGGCGGCACAAGCCGGCTCCGGCGGGGGATGGAAGATCGGGGCGGCCGCCGCTGCGGGCCCCTTCGAGGGCGGCGCCGGGCCCACGTGCCGGGCCGCGGAATCCCCGTACAGGGTGGAGCAATTGATGAATCCGAAGGTAGACGACCGGGTGCCGGTCCTGATCGTGGGCGGCTCGCTGGTCGGGCTGTCGGCCTCGCTCTTCCTCGGCCGACTGGGGGTCAGACACCTCCTGGTCGAGAAGCACACCGACACCTCGCGTCACCCGCGTGGCCGAGGCAACAACGTCCGCACCATGGAGCTGTACCGGGTGGCCGGGATCGAGCCGGCGATCCGCGAGGCGGCCTCGGTGCTGGCCCCGAACCACGGCATCCTCCAGGCGCCCTCGCTGACCGGCGAGGAGCAGGAGTGGCTGTTCCGGGAGATCGACCCGGGCGGGCGGCTGGCCGCCTTCAGCCCCAGCTCGTGGTGCCTGTGCAGCCAGAACGACCTGGAGCCGGTGCTGCTGCGCGCGGCCCGCGACCTCGGCGGCGACATCCGCTTCGGCACCGAGCTGGTCTCCTTCGAGCAGGATGCCGACGGCGTCACCTCGGTGCTGCGCAGCCGGGAGACCGGCGAGGAGCGGGTGGTGCGCTCGGAGTACCTGGTGGCGGCGGACGGCCCGCGCAGCCCGGTGCGCGAGCGGCTGGGCATCGGGCAGACCGGCAAGGGCGAGCTGTTCCACAACGTCAGCATCACCTTCCGGGCCAAGCGGCTGGCCGAGGCCGTCGGCGACCGGCACTTCATCGCCTGCTACCTCACCAACCCGGAGGCGGACGGCGCGCTGCTGCCGGTGGACAACCGGGAGGAGTGGGTCTTCCACGCGCCGTGGCACCCCGAGCACGGCGAGCCGCTGGAGGCGTTCACCGACGAGCGGTGCGAGCGGCACATCCGCACCGCCGTCGGCATGCCGGAGCTGGACGTCGAGGTGACCGGCAGGGCGCCGTGGCACGCGGCCGAGCGGGTCGCCGAGAGCTACGGCACCGGGCGGGTCTTCCTGGCCGGGGACTCGGCGCACGAGATGTCGCCGACCGGCGCGTTCGGCTCCAACACCGGCATCCAGGACGCGCACAACCTGGCCTGGAAGCTGGCCGCCGTGCTGTGCGGCTGGGCCGGGCCCGGCCTGCTGGAGACGTACGGGCGGGAGCGGCGGCCGGTGGCGCGGGTGACCGGCGAGCGCGCCTCGGCCCGCTCGGCCGAGCACAGCCACCCCGGGTACGCGGTCGTGCCGGGCGTCGGGCGGCAGGCCGGGGTGCTGGCGGTGGCGCTGGGCTACCGCTACCCGCGGGGCGCGGTGGCCGGGGCGGACCCGGCGGGCGAGGTCGTCCCGGAGAAGTTCGAGTCGGCCGGCGAGCCCGGCAGCCGCGCGCCGCACCAGTGGCTGGTGTGCGCGGGCGTCCGGCTGTCCACGCTGGACCTGTACGAGCAGGCGATGGTGCTGCTCACCGGGCCGGACGGCGAGGCCTGGCGCGCGGGCGCCCGGCGGGCGGCGGACGCGCTGGCCGTCCCGATGGACGCGTACCGGATCGGCGACGACGCGGAGGACGACCTGGCGCCGGAGCCGGGCACGGACTTCGCCGAGCTGCACGGCATCGGCCCGGACGGCGCGGTGCTGGTGCGCCCGGACGGCTTCGTCGCGTGGCGCTCGCCGGGGGCGGTCGACGATCCGCAGGCGGCGGTGGCGGCGGCGCTGAAGGCCGTGCTCGACCTCTGACGGGCGAAGGTGACGCGCACGGATGACGTGCACGGATGACGTGCACGCCTGACGCGCACGGCCTGACGCGCACGGCCTGATGCGCCCGGCTCCGGCGGGCCCGGATGCCGCACACGGACGGGCCCGTCGGTCGCTGCTCGACCGGCGGGCCCGCCGTTGGGGTGCGTAAGGCTCGGGTTGTTCAGGGGCGTTCGGTCAGGATCTCGTGGCCGGGTTCCGGCGGCCGGGGCCGTGTGGTGGGGCCCCGGGGCCGGGAGCGGCCGATCGGGAGCGGGGAGTCAGCCCCGCCCCGCGGATCAGTGACCGCCCGCGTCGACCACCTCCACGTCGGCGACCTCGCGCTCGATCTCCTCGGCCGGCAGGGCGACGCGGATCGCCCAGTAGTAGATGCCGAGCGCGAAGACCGCGACGATGCCCATGTCGTACCACATCGGGATCCGGCCGGTGCCGTCCCCGAAACCGCCCTGCCAGGAGACCAGGCCCAGGCCGATCAGGTAGACCGGCAGCCACTGCGCGGCCTTCCAGTTCAGGCGCGGGGCGTTCGGCAGGCCCTTCTTGATCGCGTAGGCCGCGTAGCTGCCGAGCAGGACGTAGCCGAGCACGATGGCGATGCCCAGGCGGGACAGGGTCTGCCAGCCGGACCAGTAGATGATGAGGCTGGCGACCACGAACGCGGCCGGCGAGACGACCCCGCCCGCCGGGAGGCGGTAGGAGCGCTCACGGTCGGGCAGCCGGCGGCGCAGGGCACCGAAGGCCAGCGGGGCGCCGGCGTACATCAGCACGCTGGCGGAGGTGATGAAGCCGACCAGCTCCTGCCAGCTGGGGAAGGGCAGGAAGCAGACGACGCCGGTGACGAAGGAGATGATCAGGCCGAACCACGGCACGCCGTTCTTGTCCAGGCGCTCGAACTTCTGCGGGGCGTAGCCGTTGCGGCTCAGGCCGTAGGAGATGCGCGAGGTGGCGGTGGTGTAGATCAGGCCGGTGCCACCGGGGGAGATGATGGCGTCCATGTACAGCACCCAGGACAGCCAGCCGAGGCCGACCAGGGTGGCCAGGCCCGCGAAGGGGCCGTCGATGCCGGGGAAGTCGAGCTTGGCCCAGCCGTTGGCGAAGGCGCTGACCGGCAGGGCGCCGATGAAGACGACCTGGAGCAGGGTGTAGATCAGGGTGCCGATGGCGACCGACCCGAGCACGGCGCGGGGGATGTCGCGGCGGGGGTTGCGGCTCTCACCGGCGATCTGGATGGCCTGCTCGAAGCCGAGCAGCGCGAAGATGATGCCGCTGGTGCTGATCGCGGCGAGCACGCCCTTGGCGCCGAACGGCGCGAAGCCGTGCGAGGTGAAGTTCGAGCTGTGGAAGCTGGTGATCGCGAGGACGAAGATCGTGAAAAGCGGGACGAAGATCTTCAGCCAGGTCGCCACGCTGTTCGTACGCGCAAGGACCCGTACGCCGAGGAAGTTGACCGCGACGAACACCGCCATCAGGGCGGTCGCGACGACGAAGCCGCTGGTGGTGAGGGTGCCGTTGGCGTTTTGGAGGCCGTCGGCGAAGGACCAGTGCTTGGCGTAGCCGATCATCGCCTCGACCTCGATCGGGGCGACGGTGGCGGCCTGGAGCCAGGAGAACCAGCCGAAGGACATGCCGGCGAGGCCGCCGAAGGCGTAGTGCGGGTAGCGCGCGGTGCCGCCCGAGACCGGGAAGAGCCCGCCGAGTTCGGCGTGCACGAACGCCAGCAGGACGATCGCGACGGCGCCGATGCCCCAGGAGATGATCGCGGCCGGGCCTGCGGCGGTGACGGCGTTCTTGGCGCCGAACAGCCAGCCCGAGCCGATGATCGAGCCGACCGAGGCCCACATGAGGCCGATGAGACCGACGTTCCGGCGGAGCGTCCGGTGGGTGGTACCGGACCCGGAGCCGGTGCTCTGTCCCGGCGGGGATACCTGGTTGGTGGAGACCATGGGAATTCTCTCTGTGTGTGGGGGCCCCGGCAGGCGGAGCAGCTCTGGAGAGTTGCCACACAGTAGGGCTATTCATAGGCCTATGCACAGATTTCATTACTGAATGTTTACTTACTTTTCCGGACATTCTCGCTGGTAGGGGGTGTGAGGGTTTCGGGCGCATTACGTGACTCGTCAGTAGGTTCACTATTTGAGCCGGAATTGAGCTTCGGGTGGTCGATCATGCATCATGGTCGACACGCCGTTTTATAGAAATGGTGATCCCTGCATAGTGATGCAGCCAGCCCGGGTGGATGGCCGACCAGGACACCGTTGAGTCGCCCGCGGGCGTGTGATCAACTTCCTCCGGTCCATACGAACGCAAGGGGGAAGCACCACATGATCGAACTCGCCGACAGGCCGATGACCTGGGTCATGGCCGGGGACAGCATCACGCAGGCCGTCCTGCACACGCACGGGGCCCGGGGGTGGGTGGAGCACGTGCAGGAGCGCGTGTGCTGGCAGCTCGACCGGCTGACGGACATCGTCGTGAACTCCGGCGTCTCGGCCTGGCGGGCCATCGACGTGCTCGGGGCGTACGACTTCGTCATCGGCCGGTTCCGGCCGGACGTGCTGTCGCTGTCGCTCGGCACCAACGACGTGCGGGCCGGGCTCGCCGGGCTCGGGGAGTTCCGCGACGCCATGGGGGAGATCATCGAGCGGTCCGCCGGGGCGCAGATCGTGCTGCACACGCCGCTGCTCGTCAGTCAGGACGCGCTGCCGGCGCGGGCCGAGCTGCCCGCCTACTGCCAGGCCGTCCGCGAGCTCGCCGCCGGGACCGGGGCGCTGCTCGTCGACCACGAGGCCCACTGGCGCGCCGAGTTCGGCGACGTCGCCCCAATCGCGTGGCTGGACGACCCGGCCCACCCGAACGCGGTCGGGCACCTGCAGATGGCCAACCACACGCTGCGCACCCTCGGACTGGGGGAGCTCACCGACCTGTGAGGTACGGGTTTCGGCCGCCGGCTCGGGTCAGAGCCGGCGGTGGGTGCCCGGGGTGTGGCCGAAGGCGTGGCGGAAGGCGTCGATGAAGGCGCTGGCGGAGGACCAGCCGCACAGGTGGGCCACGGTGGTCACGGGGGTGTCCTCGGCGAGGAGGGTGAGGGCGTGGTAGAGCCGTAGGTGGGTGCGCCAGCGGGGGAACGTCATGCCCAGGTCGGTGCGGAAGAGCCGAGACAGGGTGCGTTCGCTCGCGCCGACCTCGCGGCCGAGGGCGGCGAGGGTGCGGTCGTCGGCCGGGTCGGCGTGCAGGAGGTCGCACACGGCGGTCAGCGTCGGGTCGGTGGGGGCCGGCAGGTGGAGGGGCTCCTGGGCCGAGACGCTCAGCTGGTCGAGCAGGACGGCTCGCAGGCGGGCGCGCGGCGGGGTGTCGGGGGTGTCGCCGGTCTCGTCGGGGTGCCGCGTGTATTCCAGGATCAGCTCGCGGAGCAGGGGGCTGACGGTGAGCACCGTGGGCCTGTCCAGGGCCAGCGGGTTGCTGTCGGCGGGCAGGCCGACCAGGTGCAACTCCAGCTCGCCGTGGGCCTGGTGGGAGTGGGCCGTGCCCGCGGGGACCCAGATCGCGCGGTCGGCCGGTGCCACCCAGGTGCCCGCGTGGGTGGTGATGGCCAGGGCGCCGCGGCCGGCGTAGGCGATCTGGTGGTCGTCGTGGCGGTGGGCGTCGATGGCCGCCCCGCGGGTGAGCCGGCGGGTGCTCGTGGGGGCCACGGGCGTGTGGCGGATTTCCGTCATTGCTTGGCAGATTATCGGAAGCCCGACAGTGGGGCGCGGCGTGAGCATGAGGGCGTGCCCACCAACGACAAGGCGCCCGAGCGCGCCATCCCCCTCCTCGCCGTCGGCCACGCCTGCGTCGACGTCTACCAGGGCGCCGTGACCGCGCTGGTCCCGTTCTTCGTCGCCGAGCGCGCCTACACGTACGCCGCCGCCTCCGGCATCGTGCTCGCGGCCTCTCTGCTCTCCTCCGTGGCGCAGCCCCTGTTCGGAGCGCTCACCGACCGCCGCCCGTTGCCCTGGCTGCTGCCCGTGGCCACCCTCCTCGGCGGGCTCGGGATCGCGCTGAGCGGCCTGGGTGACAGTTACGCGCTGACGCTCGCGTTCGTCGCGGTGTCCGGCCTGGGCGTCGCCGCCTACCACCCGGAGTCGGCGCGGGTCGCCCGCAAGGCCGGGCGGGGCAGCCACACGGCGATGAGCTGGTTCTCCGTCGGCGGGAACGTCGGGTTCGCGCTGGCGCCCCTGCTGGTGTCCGCGGTGGTCGCCACCGGCGGCCTGCGGTGGACGCCGCTGCTCGTTGTGCCGGCCGTCGTGGGCGGTGCGCTGTGCCTGCCCGCGTTGCGTGTGGTGGGCGTGGCACGGCCGACGGCGGGTGCGGGTGCGGGTGCGGGTGCGGGTGCCGGGCCGGCGGGGGCCGACGACGTGCGCTCGTTCCTGCGGCTGTCGGTGGCGGTGGTCTGCCGGTCCGTGGTGTTCATCGGGCTGAGCACGTTCATCACGTTCTACGCCCGCGAGCGGACCGGCGGCGGCACGACGGCGGGCACCGCGGCGCTGTTCGTGCTGTACGCCGGCGGCGCGGTCGGCACGGTGCTGGGCGGCCGGCTGGCGGAGCGCTGGGACCGCGTCGCCGTGGTGCGGCGCTCGTACCTGCTGAGCGCCCTCGCCGTCGCGGGGATCGTGTACGTGCCGGGGCCGGCGTTCTTCCTGTTCGTGGCGCTGGCCTCGGCCGGGCTCTACGTGCCCTTCTCGCTCCACGTGACGCTCGGGCAGGACTACCTGCCGAGCCGCGTCGGCACGGCGAGCGGCGTGACGCTCGGCCTGGCGGTGAGCGTCGGCGGTGTCGTGAGCCCGCTCCTCGGCGCGGCTGCCGACGCGACCTCGCTCCGGACGGCGCTCGTACCGCTGATCGTGCTGCCCGTCGTCTCCTGGCTGGCGATCCGCACCCTGCCCGAACCGGCCGTGCCGCGGGCGGTCGCGGCGGAGCCGGAGGCGGTGCCGGTCAGGCCGTGAAGCTGTCGGCCGTGAAGCTGCCGAGGAAGCGCAGCGCCTCCTCGGCCGGGCTCCCGGGCGGCGCGGTGTAGACGACGAGCATGTGGTGCGCGGCGCCCGGGGCCTGGAAGGTCTCGTAGTCGAGTGTCACGTCGCCGACCAGGGGGTGCCGGAAGCGCTTGGGCCCGTGGCTCTTCTCGTGCACGTGGTGCCCGGCCCACAGGGTGCGGAACTCGGCACTGCCCAGCGAGAGTTGGCCGACCAGTCGGACGAGCCCGGGATCGTGCGGGCGGCGCCCCGCGGCCATGCGGAGGATGCCGACGGTCGTGCGCGCGGCCTCCTCCCAGTCGAGGTGGACCTCGCGGGCGTGCGGGTCGAGGAAGATCCGGCGGGCCATGTTCCGCTCGCCCGGCGGGAGTCGGGGGAAGTCGGCGATCAGGGCGGCGGCCGGCCGGTTCCAGGCGAGGACGTCGCTGCGGTCGTTCATGATGACGGCCGGCGTGGTCGGCATGGCCTCCACGACGCTCCGAAGTGCCGGGCGCAGCACGTCGGTCCGCTGGGATCCGGCGGCCGTCCGGCGGGGCGGTCGGGCCAGGTCGTACAGGTGGGCGCGCTCGGCGGGGCCGAGCCGGAGGGCGCGGCTCAGCGCGTCGAGCACCTCGTCGGACGGGCGGTCGGCGCGGCCCTGCTCCAGGCGCACGTAGTAGTCGGTGCTGAGGCCCACGAGTTCGGCGACCTCCTCGCGGCGCAGCCCCGGTACGCGGCGGCGGCCGGTGGGCGGCAGGCCCGCGTCGGCGGGGGACACCAGGGCGCGGCGGGCGCGGAGGTAGTCGCCGAGGCTGCCGGCGAGGGTGGTCGGGTCGGGCATGCGGTCCAGTATGGGCGCGGAGCGGCGGGCGTGCCTGGACCTGTCAGTCCCAGGGAACGCCGGCCCGGGGGTGTGGCAGTCCCTTCATCCACGGCCCGGCCTGGCGAACGATCGACGCATGACTACCCCCAACTCCCGGAGCCGGGACGGCTACTGGGCGACGGTCGGCGCGGTCGGCGGCGCGAGCGCGATGCTGCCGTTCTCGGTGACCGGCGCCGCCGTCGCGCTGCCGACCATGGCCGCGCACCTGGACGCCTCCGTCGGTGCCGCCCAGTGGATGCTCAACGCCTTCAACATCACCTTCGCCGCCCTGCCGCTCGCCGCGGGCGCCCTCGCCGACCGGCTCGGCCGGCGCCGCGTGCTGCTCACCGGCATCGCACTGGTCGGCGCGCTGTCGCTGCTGATCGCGCTCGCGCCGTCGATGGCGGTCGTCGACGCCGCGCGGGCGGTGCAGGGGTGCGGGGCCGCGGCCGTCCTGGCGTCGGGCGCGGCGGTGCTGGCCCACTCCACGGCCGGGCGGCGCCGGCAACTGGCGTTCGGGATCCTGGGCACGTCCTTCGGGACGGGCCTGGCCGTCGGGCCACTGGCGGCGGGCGCGCTGGTGGAGGCGGCCGGCTGGCGGGCGGTCTTCCTGCTCGTCGCGGCCGGGTCGGTGCCGGCCTGGCTGCTGGCGACCCGGGCGCCGGAGTCGCGCAACCCCGAGCGCCCGCGCTTCGACCTCGCCGGGCTGCTCTGCTTCACCGCCGGGCTCGCCGCCCTGTCCTACGCGCTCGTCCGGGCGGGGGCGGCCGGCTGGACGGCGCCGGGCACGCTGCTGCCGCTCGGCGGCGCCGTCCTGCTGGTGGTGCTGTTCGGGGCGGTGGAACTCCGCCGGGCCGGGCGGGCGATGTTCGACGTCCGGCTGTTCCGGCGGCCCGAGTTCCTCGCCGTCGTGTGCCAGCCCTTCACCGTGACCCTCGGCTTCGTGGTGCTGCTGGTCCACCTCCCCGCCTACCTCCAGGGCGTGGGCGGCCGGAGCGTCCTGGCCAGCGGGCTCCTCCTGCTGCCGATGACGGCGCCCGTCCTGCTGCTGCCCCTCGTAGCGGGCCGGCTCGCGGCGGCGACCTCGGTACGGGCGGTGCTGACCGCCGCCTCCGTGCTGATCGCGGCGGGTGCGCTGCTGCTCGCCGTCGTGCCGTTCGAGGCGCTGTGGTCGTCGTTGTTGCCGTTCGGGGCCGGCGTCGGGCTGGCGTTCGGGGTGATGGACAACGCGGCCGTCGGCACCGTCCCGGTCGAGCACGCGGGCGCCGCCGCCGGGATCTTCAACACCATGCGGATCGCCGGCGAGTCCGTCGCCGTCTCCGGGGCGGCGGCGCTCCTGACCACGCTGACCGCCGCCCGCCTGCCGGGCCTCCCGCCCGGCGAGGCGGCGCACCTCGCGGGCCGGGCCGTCCAGGGACAGGTGGACGCGGCCCGGCGCGCCGCCCTGGCCGAGGGGTTCACCGGCGCGCTGCACACCCTCGGCCTGCTGCTCGCCGTCCTGTCCGCGCTGGGCGCGGTGCTCACGTACGTCGCGCTGGACCCTCGGCGCACGCCGCGGACCGGGGAGGCGGCGCCGTCCTCGGCGAGGCCGGTGGAGGGGCTCGGGCCGGTGGAGGGGCCGGTGGAGCGGTTCGGGCCGGTGGAGGGGCTCGGGCGGGTGAAGGGGCTCGGGCCGGCGAGGGAGAGGTTTGTCGGGTAGGCCGACTCCGTGTCGTGGACGGGCGGTTGCGTGGCCGGTGAGGGTCCCGCTACGCCCGCTACGCCCGCTACCCCCGCTCGACCAGGTCGGACGGGTCGGTGTTCGCCCCGCACAGCAGGACGGCGACGCGCTCGCCCGCCACCCCGTCGAGCGCCGCCAAGGCCGTGGAGGCCGCGAACTCGACGGCGATCCGGCGCTCGTCCCACAGCCGCCGCCGGGCCCGGACGATCGCCTCGTCGGGCACCAGCACCGACCGCACGCCCTCGTGTGCGGCCGCCGCGACGGCGAGGGCGGTCGCCCGGCGGGCGCCCAGCGCGTCCTGGGCCACCGACGCCACCGGGACGTCCACCGGGCGGCCCGCCTCCAGCGCCGCGTTGAGCGCCCGGCTGCCCTCCGGCTCCACCGCCACCACGCGGATCCCGTGCTCGCGCGCCGCCACGGCGACCCCGGCGAACAGCCCGCCGCCGCCCACCGACACCACCACCGTGTCCAGGCCCGGCACCTGGGAGCGGATCTCCTCCAGCACGGTCCCGGCGCCGGCGGCGATCAGGGGGTGGTCGTAGGCGTGCGAGGCCAGGGCCCCGCCGGTCGCCGCGAACTCCTCGCACGCGGCGAGCGCCTCCGCGTACTCCCGCCCGACCAGCCGCACCTCGGCGCCGTACGAGCGGAGCCGGCCCAGCTTCACCGGCGAGGCCGTCTCGGGCAGGAACACCGTGGCCCGGACGCCGAGTTCACGGGCCGCCCAGGCGCAGGCGAGGCCGGCGTTGCCGCCCGACGCGATGGTCACGCCGGCGTCGGGGAGGGTGCCGGCCTCGGCGTGGGCGAGGAGGAAGTTCTGCGCGCCGCGCGCCTTGAAGCTCCCGGTGTGCTGCAGGAACTCCAGCGCCAGCCACGTCCGTTCGCCCTCGTCCCCGCGCGCCACGACCACCGGCCGCACCCGCCCGGCGATCCGCTGCCCGGCCGCCTTCACCGCGTCGTACGTCAACTGCTCCATCGCGCCCGCTCCTTCGCTCCAGCCGCCACGGTGACGACCGTACGTCGGAGCGGCGGCCGGAGGAAAGATCACGATCATCCGGACGCGGGTGCGGCGTAGGCTTGGCTCCATGCGTCTCGTGATCCTCCCTCCGCCCGTCCGCTAGCGGGCGGCCCTCTCCACTGAATCACCGCCCGGCGGCCTTCTGCTCGCCGTCGGGGCGGTCGGTGCCGCCCGCGTCATCCGCGGAATCCCACCGGCACCTCATCGTGGAGAAACGACGCATGACCTCGCATGCCGCCGTGCCGTTCCGGCACGGACTGCTGTCCATCTCGGCCGCCGCCGTCGCCTGGGGCGTGGGCGGGGCCGTTGCAGCCCTGCTGCTGCGCACCAGCGGGCTGGGCCCGGTGGCCGTCTCGTTCTGGCGCTTCGCCGTCGCGGCGCTCTGCCTGGCGGTACTGCCACGCCGTGAACGCCGGAGGACACCCCGCCGGGCCGCGGTGCTGACCGGGATCGGGCTGGCGGTCAGCCAGTGCGCCTACTTCGGCTCGGTCCGCTTCGCGGGGCTCGGTCTCGCCACCCTGATCACCATCGGCGCCGGCCCGGTGCTGACGAGCCTCGGCGCGCACGTCCTGCTGGGCGAGCGCCTGACCCGGCGGGGGGCCGGCGCCCGCGCGGGGGGGGGGGCGGCGGGCGCGGCGCCGGGGGGGGCGCAGGCGCGGGGGCCGCCCGCGGCCCGCGGAGGGACGCGC
>NZ_JBHWGV010000161.1:0-17109 GCF_042732955.1 Kitasatospora sp. NPDC059747
CCCTTGAGGCGACCACCGAGAACGAGGAGCGCCCGCCGCGTCACCGGACGGGCCGGTGGATCGATGACGACGGCCTCCACTGGGACGACTGCGGCTGCACCTGGTGGGTCATGTCGAAGGAGGGCGAGGGCCGGTTCGTGCTCTACGGCGAGGACGAGGCGAGCCGCGTCAAGTGGCACGAGCCGGCGATCGACGTGCTGGCGGGCGGCCCGGACTGGCTGCCCTACGAGGAGCTGCGGGACCGGCTCGAAGGCCACGAGATCGGCTGTGTCTACTGGTACGAGAACGGCGCCTGGGCCCGGGCGCCGTACCCGGACGACCTCGGCGACGACGGCCTGGACTGCGGCATGAGCTGCTTCATCGAACGCGGCGAGGTCCTGGGCGAGCTGACGGACAACCTGGACGACACGGTCGACGGGCCGAGCGCGGACAGCCTCCTGGCCGACGCGGAAGCGTACCGGCTGGATCCGCGCAGGCTGCTGGAACGGCTGGCCGAGACCAACCAGTACGACGATCCATTGGACCGGCCGGCCATCGTCCGGGCGCTGGTCCGCGCAGGTCTTACGGGGGAGTTCGCGGCGCCCGTCACGCCCTGACGGGGGAGTTCGCGGCGCCCGTCACGCCCTGACGGGCAGGACGGCGGCGGCTGTCACGCCCTGACGGGCGGTGCGGGGTGCGGCCGGCCAGGCCGGTCGGCGTCGGCCGATCGGCGTCCGGCGGGCCGCACCCGGCGGGGGTTACAGGGTGCGGGTGAGGCGATCGGTCAGCAGGCGGGTGAAGCGGGCCGGGTCGGGCAGGTCGCCGCCTTCCGCCAGCAGGGCGCTGCCGTGGACGAGTTCGGCGAGGTCGGCGAGTGCCGGGTCGTCCGCGTTCGTCTCGTGTGCCCCGCGCAGGGCGGTGATGAGCGGGTGGGTGGGGTTGAGTTCGAGGATCCGCTTGACGGCGGGGAGTTCCTGGCCCATCGCCCGGTACATTTTCTCCAGGGTGGGGGTCAGGTCCTGGGCGTCGCCGACCAGGCACGCCGCGGAGGTGGTCAGGCGGGTGGAGAGGCGGACCTGCTTGACGTGCTCGGCCAGGGTGGTTTGGAGCCAGCCGAGGAGGGCGGCGAAGTCCTGTTCGCGCCGGGCCTTCTCGGTCTTCGCCTCGTCGCTGCCGTCGCCGTCGGAGTCGTCGTCGAGGTCGACCTGGCCCTTGGCGATCGACTGGAAGCGGTGGCCGTCGAAGGAGGGGATCTGGTCGGTCCAGATCTCGTCGATGGGGTCGGTGAGGATCAGGACCTCGTAGCCCTTGGCGGTGAAGGCCTCCATGTGCGGGGAGTTCTCCACCATCGCCCGGTTCTCGCCGGTCAGGTAGTAGATGGTGTCCTGGCCGTCCTTCATCCGCGCGACGTACTCGCGCAGCGCGGTCGGCTCCTGCGGATCGTTGGTCGAGGCGACGCTGACCAGCTCCAGCAGGGCGTCGGTGTTGTCGCGGTCCTCGATCAGGCCTTCCTTGAGGACGCGGCCGAACTGGTCCCACAGCTTGAGGTAGGCCCCGGTGTCGGTGGCCCGCGTGCTCTTGAGGGCGCCGAGGACCTTCTTGACCAGGCGCCGGCGCACGGCGGTGATCTGGCGGTCGTGCTGCAGGATCTCGCGGGAGACGTTGAGGGAGAGGTCGTGGGCGTCGACGACGCCCTTGACGAACCGCAGGTAGTTCGGCATCAGCGCGTCGCAGTCGTCCATGATGAACACGCGCTTGACGTACAGCTGCACACCCCGCTTGGTGTCGCGGGAGAACAGGTCGAACGGGGCGTGGGCGGGGATGAACAGCAGCGCCTCGTACTCGAAGGTGCCCTCGGCGCGCATGTGGATCGTCTCGGCCGGGTCCTGCCAGTCGTGGCTGATCTGCTGGTAGAACTCGTTGTACTCGGCCTCGGTCACCTCGCTGCGCGGGCGGGCCCACAGCGCCTTCATCGAGTTCAGCGTCTCCGGCTCGCCCGGGCGCTCGGTCCCGTCCTGGTCCCCGGCGGAGGTCTCGGCGGCGGCCTCGGCGGCCATGCGGATGGGCCAGCGGATGAAGTCCGAGTACTGCTTGACGATCTGGCGGACCTTCCACGCGGCCAGGTAGTCGCCCAGCCCGTCCTCGCCGTCCGCCGGCTTGAGGTGCAGCGTGACCGACGTGCCCACCGGCAGGTCGCCGGCCTCCGCGATCGTGTAGGTCCCCTCGCCGTCGGACTCCCACACGGTGCCCTGCTCGGAGCCGGCCCGGCGCGTCCGCAGGGTGACCTTGTCGGCGACCATGAACGCCGAGTAGAAGCCGACCCCGAACTGGCCGATCAGGCTCTGTGCGGCGGCCGCGTCCTTGGTCTCCTTGATCTTCGCCAGCAGGCTCGCGGTGCCGGACTTGGCGATGGTGCCGATCAGGTCGACGACGTCGTCGCGGGTCATGCCGATGCCGTTGTCCCGCACCGTCAGGGTGCGGGCGTCCCGGTCGATGTCCAGCGTGATGTGCAGGTCGGAGGTGTCGGCGTCGAGGCCGGTGTCGGTGAGGGACTCCAGGCGGAGCTTGTCGAGGGCGTCGGAGGCGTTGGAGATCAGCTCGCGCAGGAAGATGTCCTTGTTCGAGTAGATCGAGTGGATCACCAGCTGCAGCAGCTGGCGGGTCTCCGCCTGGAACTCCAGCGTCTGGGTCGGGCTGGCCACGGGGGGCGTCTCCTTCGAGAAGTGGAATGGGTTCGGAACGGTGGGGAAGGCAGGGGCGGCCCGCACGCCGAGAGCCGTCGGAGCATCAACTCGTGCTCCCCGCCGGAGTGGTGCTCCTGCGGGTCGGCGGGTCACGGCGTGGGGGTCACGGCCCGGCCGGTGGTCTGTGGCGCTGCCGGCCGCTGGCGGCGCGCAACTGGTCTGTTCGGGCGGTGAGTTGATCGAGCCGGTCGGCGATCTTCGGGTGGCTCGCTCCCAGGAGGGGGCGGGCTGCGGCGAGCGGGGCGAGCAGGCGGACGGGGTCGTCGTGGCCGAGTGCCTCCAGGAGGCGTTCCACGGCGGGGGCCGCCTGGGGGGCGAGGTCGTCCAGGGCGCCGATCTGACCCGCGAGGCGGCGCAGGTCGGCGGCGTTCTCGCGCGCCCAGCCGGTCACCGCGCGGTCGGCCGCGCGCTGGTCGCGGGTGGCCCGGACGCGCTGCTCGCCGGTGCTGCCCGCCCGGGTGCCCGCCTCGGCGTCGGGACGCAGGCGCAGGTAGCGCCGCTCGGCGGCCTGGCGGCTCCGGACCCCCATGGGCTCGGCGAGGTCGGCCCAGGTCGCGCCGGCGCCGCGGGCGGTCTCGATCAGGCCGGTCTCCCAGCCGGCGAGCTCCTCGCGCAGGTGGCGCAGCAGAAGCAGCGCGGACAGGGCCTCCCGCGGGTCGTCCTGGCCCGCGTCGTCCGGGGGTGCGTGGCGGGCGGTGCGGGCGGCGGCGTCCATCATGCCCAGCGCGGCGGCGGCGGCGAGGAACGAGGCCGGGCTCACCCCGGCCGCGCCGGTGTTCTGCGTGTTCAGTGCCGTCGCCCTTTCGCTGACCAGAGGACTGTCATCGCATGGATGACAGGCTACGCGAACGCCGTCGCGTGACACCAGTAGCCTTGACCGGCGACAACGACATCCGTGACGACTCCGAACTCGGTAAGGAGCACCCCGTGCCACTCGTTTCCGTGGTGATGCCGGTACACAATTCGGCCGCCACTCTCGGCGCGTCGGTACGTTCCGTGCTTGCGCAGACGCACGCCGACGTCGAGCTGCTGATCACCGACGACGCGTCCACCGACGACTCCATGGACCTGCTGCAGGACTTGGCCCGCCGCGACGAGCGCGTGCGCCCGCAGGCGGCACCCGAGCAGGGCGGCGCGGCCAGGGCCCGCAACCTCGCCATGGCGCGGGCGCGGGGGGAGTACGTGGCGCTGCTGGACAGCGACGACATGTGGCTCCCGGAGAAGCTGGAGCGGCAGCTCGCGTTCGCCGCCGAGGGCGATGCCCCACTGACGTTCACCTCGTACTACAAGGTCGCCGGCGACTTCACGGGCGAGGCCTGCGACTTCACGCCGAACGGGCGGGTGGTCGCGGCGCGGGAGCGCGTGACGTACCGGGACATGCTGGTGCAGGACCACATCGGGGCCCTGACCGCCATGTACGACCGGACGGTGCTGGGCACGAGGCTGATGCCGGACATGCCGAAGCGGCAGGACTACGCGCTGTGGCTGGCGATCATGCGGGACGGGCACCCCGCCCGGGGCCTGCAGGAACCGCTGGCGGTCTACCGGGCAGGCCGGGCGGGGTCGCTGTCCTCGAACAAGCTGGCGCTGGTCGAGCACAACTGGGCGCTGTACCGCGACCACGAGCGGCTGTCGGTCCTCCGGTCGGTCGGGGCGCTGGCCGGGGCGACGTGGCACTCCGTGCGGAAGTCCCGGATCTAGCGCCGCGGCCCGGGCACGTCCGGCAGGTACGGCTGCGCCTCCCGGGGACCGGCGGCAGGTACAGGCGGCTGTCCGTGAAGGTGAGGTGGGCGGCGCCGGGGACGGTGAGCCGGTGGCTCGTCGCGGAGTCGGCGGCCGGCGATGTCCACGGCCGACCACGTCGGTGCCCGGCCGTGAAGCCCAGCCGGGCGATGGATCTTTAGGCCGGAAAGTCGCTATCCGAAACCGGTGATCAAACCGTAGGAATGGCTTCACGGCCCGACCGGCCGCCCCCGAACAGAAGGAGCCATCACCCATGATCCGCCTCCGCACCACCTGTATGGCCATCGCCGGCACCGCAGCGATGTTCGCCCTGACCGCGGCGCCCGCCCAGGCCGCCCCGGGCGACGTCACGACCACGTGCGGAAGCACTCTCACCCCGGCCGGCTACGTCGATGTGAGTTGGGGTTACAGCAGCAGTTGCGGTACGCAGAGCTTCAGCCCGAACATCAAGCAGATAAAGCAGCTCACCGGACTGCCCGTCGGCACCGTGGTCCAGGCCTGCTCCACCACCTACCCGCCCGCGGGCTGGGTCCAGACCGGCTCGTACTACACCAGCAGCTGCGTCGCCTGGTCGAACCCGAGCTTCAACAACAACGCCTGGCAGCTGAAGCGCGTCTCCTGATCCGGCGACTCCGACTGCATCCCGGCCCCTGCCCCTGCCCTGACCGGCCTCGAGGAGGAGGCGCTCGGCCGCGCCGGGAGGCGGGACACCGCCGAGCGGGTGCTGCTCCTGATTGTTGGGAGACACGGCGGCCCTTGCTGCGTTGGGCCCGCGCGATGTCGGTCGGCTGTCAGCGGGGACGGTGTCCTGTCGGTGGGATGTGAGTGGCCTCCGGGACCGTTGGGAAGCGGGCGTGGCCGGCTGTGAAGGCGCGGCCACGCTCTCCTCCAGATCCTTTCGAGCTTCCGGGAGCGCGCCATGTCCTCCGTACCTCACGTCCCGCGCTGGGACGTCCACCGCCTGCCTCGCGCCGAGGGAAAGTGCTTCCTCGTCACCGGCGGCAACGCGGGCATCGGATACTTCGTCGCCGAGCAGCTGGCCGGCACCGGGGCCACGGTCGTCCTCGGCAGCCGGGACCGGGCCAAGGCCGAAGCCGCGATCGGCTCCATCGGCTCGCGCGTGCCCGGCGCCGATGTGAAGCACGTGCCCCTGGACCTGGCCGACCTCGCCTCGCTCAAGGCGTCCGTGGACGCGCTCGGGCTGGATCGCCTCGACGCGGTCGTCCACAACGCCGGTGTGGCGCTCGACCATCCGCCGCGCCGTGAAACGGCGGACGGACACGAGCTGATGTTCGCGACCAACCACCTGGGGCACTTCGCGCTGACCCACCACCTGGCCCCGCTGCTCACGGCGACACCGGGGAGCCGGGTCGTCACCACCGGCAGCTTCGCCGCCAAGTCCGAACGCCTGGACCTCGACGACCTCCAGAGCGCGCACGACTACCGGCCCAAGCGCGCCTATGCGCGCTCCAAGCTGGCCCAGATGCTCTTCGCCCTCGAACTCGACCGCCGCCTGCGCGCCGCCGACAGCACGACGGTGAGCGTGCTCGTCCACCCCGGTGGCGCGCTCGACTCCCTCACCCCCTCCCGCCCGCCGGTCCACGTCCGCACGACAGGCGAGCGGCTGAGCCGGCTGCCGCTCGGACTCGTCGTCCAGGGCAAGGACGCCGCCGCATGGCCCGCCGTCCGGGCCGTACTCGACCCGGCCGTGCGGGGCGGCCGGATGCTGAGTCCCCGGGCGTTCGGACTGCGCGGTACGCCCAGGACCGAACCCCTCTGGAACCACCTGGCCGACACGGTGACCGCGGCACGCCTCTGGACGGCCAGCCGCGACCTGACCGGCACCGACCCGACCTTCAGCACGGCGGACACCGCCGTCCTCTCCAGGGATCCGGGTGGGCCGACGGGCGCTCGGGAGCGCTCCCCGGGCGAGGTGAACAGGTCCGGCTGAGGGCTCGGGCTCGACGGGCCCGCACACCTCGCCGCCCACTCCCGTCCGCGCGCCCTGCTCGGCCCCCGCGGTGGGGCCGACCGTGCCTCCCACGTGTGCAACTCGTTGACCGGGCATGCGAACGATCACAGCAGCCGCACACACCCGGCGCGCTCTGCTCGCCACGGGGGCCGGGGCGGCCACCGGCCTCGCGCTGACCGCCACCGGGCAGGCGCGGGCGGCGCGACCGTTCGACGGGCGGCCGGGACGGCGGGTCGCCGTGCTCGGCGGCGGGGTCGCCGGTCTGAGCGCGGCGCAGGAACTGGCCGAACGCGGTTACCGGGTGACGGTCTACGAACGCAACACGGTACTGGGCGGCAAGGCCCGCAGCATGGACGTGCCCGGCACCGCCCGGGGCGGCCGGCGCCCGCTGCCCGGCGAACACGGATTCCGCTTCTTCCCCGGCTTCTACCGCAACCTGCCCGACACCCTGCGCCGGATCCCGCTGTCCGGCGGGCTGTTCGGCCGCACCGTCCACGACAACCTGGTGAACGCCACCGAGGAGCTGTTCCCCCGAGCCGGAGGACGCCCGGCGCTGCGGCTGCCGTTCCGCACCGTGACCACGCTCCCGGTGCTCGGCGAACTGCTGCCCGACGCACTGCTCCAGACGCTGACGGGGCTGCTGGACACCGCCCTGCACCTGCCGGCCACCGAGGTGGCGTACTTCGCCAACCGGCTGCTGGTCCACTTCACCAGCTGCGAACTGCGCCGCTACGAGCAGTGGGAGCGCGTGCCGTGGTGGCGGTTCATCCGGGCCGGCGAGATGTCCTACGACTACCAACGGCTGCTCGGCGTCGGCATCACCCGCAACGTCGTCGCGACCAGGGCCGAGGAGGCCAGCACCCGCTCCGTCGCCCGGATCCTCCAGGCGTTCGTCTACAACATCCTGGGCCAGGGCAACGACGGCGAGCCGGACCGCGTCCTCAACGCCCCGACCGGCGAGGCCTGGATCGGCCCCTGGGAGGTCCACCTGCGCTCCCTCGGCGTCCGGTTCGAACTCGGCGCCGAGGTAGAGGAGTTGATGTACCGGGACGGCCGGATCGCCGGCGTTCGGCTGCGGGACGCGAACACCCCCGTACTCGCCGACCACTACCTCAGCGCGATGCCGGTCGAACACGCCCGCGCCACGTGGGGCCCCGGGCTGCGCGCCGCCGACCCGCAACTCGCCCGCTGCGACCGGCTCCGCACCGACTGGATGGTCGGCGTCCAGTTCTACCTGCGCCGCCGCACCCCGATCGTGCACGGCCACGTCGACCTGGTCGACTCGCCCTGGGCCGTCACCTGCATCGGCCAGGCCCAGTTCTGGCCCGACCGGGACTTCCGCCGCGACTACGGCGACGGCCAGGTGGCCGACTGCCTCTCGGCGATCGTCTCGCAGTGGGACACCCCGGGGATCGTCTACGGCAAGCCCGCGCTCAAGTGCTCCCGCGAGGAGGTGGTGCGCGAGACCTGGGCGCAGCTCAAGGACTCCCTCAACAGCGGCGGCCGGCGCGTCCTGGACGACGCGGACCTGGTCACCTGGTTCATCGACCCGGCCGTCACCGGCCTCGGCGGCCCGGAGCCGGCCAACCGCGAGCAGCTGCTCATCCACCCGGCGGGCACGGTGTACAACCGTCCGTCCGCCGCGACAGCCGTCCCCAACCTCTTCCTGGCCGGCGACTACGTCGCCACCGACATCGACCTGGCCACCATGGAGGGCGCCAACGAATCCGCCCGCCGGGCCGTCAACGCCCTGCTCGACGCCGACGGTTCACCGGCCCCGCGCTGCCAGGTGTGGCCGCTGTACCGGCCGCCGGAACTGGCCGCCCTCCAGCAACAGGACGAGGCCCGCTACCGCCGGGGCCTGCCGAACGCCCTCGACCTGGGCTGACGCCCGGCTGCCGGGCGTCCGAGGGCCGAGGCCGGTGGAGGGAAGCGGCGGGGGAGCGGTCCGGCCACGTCGAGCCGTAATTCCCCAGGGTTCTGTGCCGCCGGACGGTGGCTCGCGCAGTCGGGAACCAGTGCGGTCAGTCTGATCGTTCCATCGGCATGCCATCCGTTCTCATCCTTGGAATCGACCCGCATGCCGTGCAGGGCATGGACGGGGACGTCATCCGCGCGGCCCTTGACCAGGAGCTGGCACGCTTTGGCGAGCACGACATCGATGCGTCCATGGCACTGGTCGCGTTGGATGAGTCCGCGGAGTCCACGATGGTGTCAGCACTGTCGGAGTGCGACTGGGACGTTGTCGTCATCGGGGGTGGGATCCGCAAGCCGGAACCTCTCTTGCCGCTCTTCGAGCAGGTCGTGAACCTGGTCCGGCGGTATGCACCGAGCGCGGCAATCGCCTTCAACACCAGCGGCGGTGACAGCGTGGAAGCAGCCAAGCGGTGGCTTTGAACCCGGGCTGCCGGGCTGGTTGATCCGCGACCTGGGTCCCGCGGCGTGGCCAGTGGGTGTGAATGGGGGCTCCTCGTCGAGTGGCGACGGGGAGCGTCAGCGGTCGGTGGCGTCGGTGGCGCGGGTGCGCCAGTAGGTGGCTTCGGCGGGTTCGTCTTCGGCGTCGGCGAGTTCGGCCAGGAGTAGGAGTACGGCTGCGGGGAGGCCGTCGGGGGCGGGTGGGGGTGGGGCGGGGAGTTCGCGGGGTGCCGAGGCCGAGGGGCCGCTGGGCATGGCCAGGACTTCGCGGGCGCGGGTCTCGTCGCCCAGGCGTTGGAGGAGGGACGTGTAGTGGACGCGGGCCCGGGCGGCGATGTCGGGGTCCTCGGCGTGGATGGCGGTCTCGAACCAGGTGGCGGCGTCCTGTTCGCGGTCGGGCATGCTGTCGACGACCAGGGCCAGCAGGAGGACCGCCTCCGGGTGGTGCGGGCTCTGCGCGTCCTCGGCGACCGGGCGCAGCACCTCCTCGGCGCGGGCGAAGTCGCGTAGGCGGAACAGGGTGCTGCCGAGGTAGCGGCGGACGAGGTGGTGGAGGTCGGGTCCGGTGGTCTCCAGCGCTTCGGTCAGGGCGTCGCGGGCGCGGGGGAAGTCGTTGCGGGCGCGCAGGGCGATGCCGAGGAGGGTCGTGGCGCGCGGGGTGTCGGGGCTCGCCGGGAGCTCCCGTGCGGCTTCCATGAGGCGGACGGCGGCGTCGAGTTCGCCGACTTCCAGGAGGTCCTCGCCGGCGACGACGTAGGCGGGAACGGGGTCGTCGTCGGTGGCCAGGAGGTCGGCGACGCCCTGCGTGTCGTCGCGGTCCAGCAGGAGGGCGGCGAGCATGGCCCGGGCGACGCCGGTGACGTCGGAGGGCTCGTCGGCGAGCACCGCGCGCAGCAACTCCTCGGCACGGCCCTCCTCTTCGGTGCCCAGGAGCTGCGTGGCCAGATGGAAACGGGCGAGCTGCAGGGCCGGGCCGCCGGCGGTGTCGACGGCGGTGCGCAGGTGGGTGAGGCCCTCCGCCTCGCGGCCCGGGGTGAGGACGAGGAGCACGCCCAGCAGGGCGACGCCGGTGCCCGCCGCGACGGCGTGGCCGGAGGCCATGAGTTCGCGCAGGAGCGCCTCGGCCTCGTCGGGGCGGTCGAGGTCCACCAGGAGGGTGGCGAGGTCGATCCGGGCGACCAGTGACCATTCGGGGTGGCCGGAGGCGACGGCCCGGCGGTAGGCGTCGACGGCCTCGTCGGGGCGGCCGACGGCGACCATCAGGTCGCCGAGGAGGTCGGCCGCGCGGGGGCCGAGGTCGGGGTGCGGGGAGCGGGCCGTCTCGGCCAGGAGGGCGGCCGCCTCGTCGGCGTCGTCGAACGCGGCGGCCGACCGCGGGTCGGGGACGGCGCCGACGAGCAGGAGGGCCAGGTCGACCCGGGCCTGCCAGGACCACACGTGGTGCCCGTGGGCGATGGCCCGGCGGTAGGCGTCGACGGCCTCCTCGGGCCGGCCCCGCAGCACGTGGACGTCGCCGAGCAGGTCGGCCGCGCGCGGCGCCTCGAAGCGGTGGCCGGAGGCGGAGACCTCGGCCAGCAGCGCGCACGTGCCGGTGTCGTCCCCGTCGCGGCTGTAGAGGACGCAGGCCAGGCCGTTGCGGCTGGTCATGGACCAGTCCCGGTGCTCGGTGGCCATGGCACGGCGGAACCACTCCTCGGCCTCGGCGTACCGACCCTCGCCCAGGTGCCAGTGGCCGAGGACGGACATCGCCTCGGGGCTGCGGTCGGGGTGGCCGAGGTCGACGACCTGCCGCAGGTGGGCGAGGCCCTCGTCGGTGTCGCCGAGGAAGACCCGGGCGACGCCCAGGCACAGCCTGGCCCCGACCTCCACCCACGGCCCGCCGTTGGCGACGGCGAGCTCCAGCAGTTCCGCCGCCTCGCCGTAGCGGGACCGCACGATCAGCAGCTCGCCGAGCGCGCCCTGGGCGATCGGGCGCGCCTCGGGATCGCCGTCCGCCAGGACCGAGCGCAACAGCTCCTCCGCCCGGCCGAGTTCACCCCGCCCGACCAGGAGCCCGCCGAGGCCGGCGCGGGCCATGCCGGAGATCGAGGAGGCGGCGGACGTGCCGACCGCCCGGGACAGGGTCCACGGCTGGTCGGCCGGCGGGTCGGCGGCGGCCGGCGAGGAGCGCAGCGCCGGGACGCGCTTGCCCTGCTCCGGCCCGCCGATGCCCGGTGTCCCGGCGAGCACGGCCGTGCTGCCCTGGCCGCTGAGGGCCTGGCCGAGCCGGGCGGTGGCGGACGGCGGCATCTGCTCGACGCCGTGCGCGAGCACCGCGGTGAGCAGCCGCTCGGCCTGCTCGGCCTCGCCGAGCTGCCAGAGCACGCCGGCGAGCGCGATCTGGGCCAGCAGCGAGATCTCCGGGTCCGGCGCACCGACCGCCCGCTCCAGGAGGGCGCGGGCGGACTCGTGCTCGCCGCGGCCGGAGAGCAGGCTCCCGAGTTCGGCCTGGGCCAGCTCCGCGACGTCCTCGACGCCGGAGTCGGCGGCGCGCCGGAGGAGCGTCTCGGCCTCGGCGAACTCGCGGCGGTAGATGAGGATCGTGCTGAGGACCAGGGCGGCGCCGGCGGTGAGGTCGTCGTCCGCGTCCTCGGCGACGACCCGGCGCAGCTGCTGCTCGGCGATGTCGGCGCGGTCGTGCAGGACGGCCACCATGCCGAGGGTGGCCAGGTCGGCGCCGTCCAGGAGTTGGGCGGCGAGCTCCCAGGCCGCGTCGTCGACCGCCTCGGCGTCGACGGCGGTGTCGAGGTACTCGGCGACGTAGGGGAAGACCTCGTAGCCGGGCCGCCCGGCGTCGTCGCGCGCGCGGACGAGCAGGGCGATGCCCGCCTGCGCGCGGTCGCGGGCCCAGGCGAGCGCGGTGCGGTACGGCTCGTCGCCGGGGTCCAGGTCGAGCTCGACGAAGCGCAGCCGGTAGCGGTCGAACAGCTTGCGCAGGGTCGGTTCGTCGAGCAGGACGGGGGAGCCGATGCGCGCCCAGTCGGCGGCGGCGCGGACCAGCAGGCGGCCCTCGGGGCAGCTCTCCGGCCCGGCCTCCAGGCGGGTCTCCAGGGCGGGCGCGGCGACGAGCATCTCGCCGAGGCCGCGCAGCGAGAGGTCCTCCTGCGGGTAGAGGTCGGCGGCGGCCTCGCGCTCCTCGTCGGTGAGGGTGTGCGGCAGGTGCACGACGGTGGCGCGGCGCAGCACCTCGCGGGTGGCGCGGCCGACCTCGTTCTCCAGGCCGGCGAGCTCCTCGCGGTGGCGGTGGGTCAGGGTGCCGACGACCAGGCAGGGCGGGTCGTGCTGGAGCAGGAGGTCCAGCGCGTGGGCGTCGAGCGCACCGGAGAGCAGGTAGTGGTGCAGGTCGTCGAGCCAGACGACGACCTGGCCGGGGGAGTGCGGCAGGCCGGCCCGGGCGAGCTCCTCCAGGTCGCGCCGGCCGCGCCGGGGGACGACGAGCCGGGCGGCGCCGTGGGCGCGGCTCAGGCGCTCGTGCAGGGTGCGGGACTTGCCCGCCTTGGACCGGCCGGCCACCAGGAGGAAGCCGCCGGCGGCGAGGGCGGTGTCCACCTCGCGGTCGGCGGCCGGTCGGTCGAGGTAGGGCTCGTAACCCCTCGCGGTGTAGGTGGACTCGCTGACGCCCAGGTCGTGCGGGTCGACCTGGTCGAGCCGGGGCAGCTCGCCGGACGGCGCGAGGGGCACGGCGAGCAGCCGGGCCAGGCGGTCGCGGCGCTCCTGCTCGGTGATGTCGTGGACGAGCGCGGCGAGCGGCGGCCAGAGCCGGGCGATCGGGTCGAGCGACAGCGCGAAGCCCACCCGGCGGTCGGCGCGGCCCGGCTTCTGCCGGCGCCCGAGCACGCCGATCACCGCGTGCAGGGTGTTGTTCCACACCGGCGCGCCGGAGAAGCCGGGTTCGGTGGCCCAGCCGGTCTGCGCGGTCGACTCCAGCTGGAGCCAGTCGCCCTCGGCGTACCCGACGATCTCGCCGCGGATCGGCACGCCGCCGGTCTTGTGCTCGGCGGGGAAGCCGTGGGCGCGGAAGGTGTGGCCGAATACGTCGGCGTCGGTGCGGCGCAGCGGCGCCGGCTCGGCCCCGGGCGGCGCCGGGGCGTCGAGCTCCAGGATCGCGACGTCGCCGGCCCACTCCTTGGGCGGGTGCCAGCCACCGGGGAGGACGCGGGCGGGGACGGGCTCGTGCGCGGGCAGGAACGGGAAGCGGACGAGCACCGGGCCGTCCGGCGGCTCGGCGGGGGTGCCCGGGTCGACGACGTGGGCGCAGGTGAGGACGAGGCGCTCGGAGATGAGCGTGCCGCCGCCCTCGGGCAGGGGACGCCCGTGCGGCTGGATGCTGACGACCCAGGGCGCGCGGGCCGGGTTGGGCGCCATCGGTCAGCTCGCGGCGGCCGGACCGGACTTCCAGCTGAGTTTGACGTCGAAGTGGCCCTCGGTGGCGGTCTTGGCGATGACGACCCCGGCCTCGGCGTTGAGCTTGATGCCGAAGGACACCTCGATCTCCTCGGGCTTGAGGTGCCGCAGCACCGCGAGGACGGATTCGAGCGTGGGGCGGCACGCGGTGAGCGCGGCGTCGAGGCGGTGCGCGGCCTCGGCGATGCCCTCGTCGCTGCGGGAGACGAGCTGGATGCCGGGGGAGTCGTCGTCGACCTCGACCACGAGGGAGGAGTCGTCCGGTCCCTGGAAGCGCAGCAACTCCGGCATGGTGACCCCCACTTGGTGACTTGGTGCGGTGGTGCGACGGTCGCAGGATAGCGGTGGGCGGGGGTGTGGCGGGGGTGTTCGGCGGAGCCGGGGTGCCGCAGGGGTGGGCGGCGGGGCCGCGAGAGGGGGAGGGGGTGCGCGCGGGGTCGTGCGGTGGTGCGACGGTCGCAGGATAGCGGTGGGCGGGGGTGTGGCGGGGGTGTTTGGCGGAGCCGGGCCCGCCCGCTCCGACTCGCTGCCCGAACGGGCCCCGGGAGCTTGGTCGTTGCGGGTGTCGGGTGGGCGTTCCGCCGCTACCATCGGGGCCCGGACGTGGGTGCGGCTGCGGGTACGGCTGGGGGTGGCGGCGTGGAGCGGGCCAGGCGGGAGATCGCGGCGGCGCTGGAGGCGGTGGGCGACGGCGAGGTCGTCGCGTCGCTGCGGGTGCTGGGGGCCGCATTGCAATGGGTGTGCGCCGAACTGCGCGGGATCGACGGCGGGCCCGGCGGCGCGTCCGCGCTTGAAGCGCTGTACGAGCTCGACGACGCCCTGACGGCCGGGGAGGGCCTGCGCGACGCGGTCGACGTGCTGTTCGACGCGGTGCTCGCCGGGGCGGCCGTCCGGCGCGACGTCGGCGACCTCGCGGACCGGCTGCGGGCGGCCAAGCGGGCCGTGCAGGCCGAACGGGAGGCGCTCGACGAACTGGAACAGCGCGAGCACGAGTTGCGCCGCCGCCTCGCCGAGCTCACCGAACTGCGGCGGCAGGTCGACGACTTGCGGCGCCTGGAGCGGATCGTCTCGGCGCTCGACGGGCTCGCCCGCCAGCAGGAGGTCATCACCGCCCGCCTGCTGGCCCTGCGCGGCAAGGACACCGGCGTGGAGGACGTCCTGCGCACGAGCGCCGACCGGCTCGTGCGGCTCTCCGAGGAGCAGCTCGCCGCGCTCTCGCCGCAGACCTGCGACCGGCTCGCCCGCGCCCAGGACGTGGACGATCAACTCACCGTCGAGCAGCGGCGGTTCGAGGAGAGCAGTGCTCGCCTGGCCGAGGTGCGGGACCGCCTGGACAGCGTGCGCACCCGGCGCGTCGAGCAGCTGGCCTCACTGCGCCTGCACGCCCACGCGGACGCCGAACTGGCCCGGGCGCTCGCGCCGGAGAGCGTGGAGGCGGACGGCTCGGACGGTTCCGACGGCGGGGCCCGCTCGGCGCTGGTCGAGGCCGAGGCGCTCGCGGCCTCGCTGGAGACCAGGCTCACCCGGGTCGACGAGATCCTCGCCGGGCTGCTGGAGCGCCGTGAGCAGGCGGACGACGGTACGCACGCCGCGCTGTCCTGGGCGGACCAGTAGCTCAGGAGAGCGGCGGCACGTCCTCCCCCGCGAAGGTGATCGGCTCCTCGGCGGGCCCGTCCCAGCCGTCCGGTCCGAGGCGGCGCGCCAGCCTGGTCTCCATCGTCTGGAGCAGGCCGCCCACCGCCCGCGCGTTGCCGAAGTCGTGCGGGCGCGCCGCGCGTTGGGCGTCGAACCAGGCGGCGGCGCGGCGCGCGGCGTCGTCGGAGAGCCGGTAGCGCTGGGCCGCCGCCTGGTTGCGCAGGATCTGCACGAGGTCGGCGGTCGGGTAGTGGGCGAAGTGCAGGGTCTCGCCGAAGCGGGAGCGCAGGCCGCTGTTGGCGTCGAGGAAGCGCTGCATCTCGCGCGGGTAGCCGGCCGCGATCACGACGAGCCGGCCCGGGTTCTCCATCATCTCGCGCAGGAGGGTGTCGACGGCCTCCTCGCCGAAGTCGTTGCGGTCGTCACCGGAGGCCAGGCTGTAGGCCTCGTCGATGAACAGGACCTTGTCGAGCGCGGAGCGGACCACCTCGCGCGTGCGCGGCGCGGTCTGGCCGACGTACTGGCCGACCAGGTCGGCGCGCGTCACCTCGACGACCTCGTCGGTGTGCAGGAGCCCGAGGGCGTGACAGATGCGGCCGACCAGGCGGGCGACGGTGGTCTTGCCGGTGCCGGGCGGGCCGAGGAAGAGCATGTGCGGGACGGCGGTGCCGGGCAGGCCGCGGGCCTGGCGCAGGGCGAGGCGTTCGGTGAGGCCGGTGAGGAACTCGCGGACCTCGCGCAGGCCGACCAGGTGGTCGAGTTCGGCGAGCAGGTCGGCCGTGGCCGGGACGGGCTTCGGCGGGTAGGAGCGGTACCGTTCGGGCAGGTCGGCGGGGAGCAGCGGCAGGTGCACCTGCCGCTGGACGCGGCCCGCCCACGTGTCGAACAGGTCGTCGGCGAGCAGGCGCATCGCCCCGGCGTTGCCGAAGCCCTCGCGGGCGACGCGGTGCATGCCGGTCACGACCCGTCCCAGCAGCTCGCGGGTCTCGTCGGTCGGCGTGAGCTGACGTTCCGTCAGCATGCCGAGCAGGATGGTGAGGAGGGTCTCGGGGTCGTAGTCGGGGAACTCGATGTGGGCCCGGATCCGGCGGTCGAGGCCCGGGTCGGCGGCGAGGAACTCGCGCATCTTGTCCGGGTAGCCGGCGAGCACCACGACCAGCCGGTGGCGGTCGTTCTCCATGCGGGCCAGCAGTGCGGTGATCGCCTGCCCGCCGAAGCCGTCGCGCTGGTCGCTGAGCGCGTAGGCCTCGTCGAGGAAGAGGACGCCGTCGAGGGCGCGGTCGATCAGGGCGTTGGTCCGCTCGGCGGTCTGGCCGACGTAGCCCGCCACGAGGTCGGAGGCGTCGGCCTCGATCAGGTGGCCGCGGCGCAGCAGCCCGAGGTCGCGGTAGATCTCGCCGATCAGCCGGGCGACGGTGGTCTTGCCGGTGCCGGGGTTGCCGGTGAAGAGGAGGTGCTGGGTGGCGGCGTCGCGCCGGGCGGGCAGGGCGCGTTCGGCCTCGATGCGGTTGCGCAGGCGGTGGAGGTGGCGTTTGACGGGCGTCAGGCCCGGCATGGCCTCCAGACGCGCCCAGGGGCTCTCGTCGTGCGGGGTGACGGTGGTGACCAGGCGCCGTTCGAGGACGGTGCGCCGGTCGAGCGGGGCGCCGTCGGAGATGAGCAGACGCAGGTCCTCGCGCCAGGCGGAGGCGCGGCGTGGGGTGCTCGCGAAGGAGCGCACGAGCGGCGCGAGTTCCCGCCAGTCGCCGATGCGCAGGTGTTCGCGGAGGCGCAACTGCTGGACCATGCGGTCGAGTTCGGACTCGTCCGGGTAGCCGACCCGGAACGCCCCGCCCCGGGCGGGCTGGTCGATCTCGGTGCGCAGGAAGGCGGCGAGGGCGGGGTAGACGCGCCGGTCGGCGACCACCCGCTCGACCTCCTCCAGCGTGGAGCGGCGGAAGACGAAGATCCACCGGTTGCGGCCGAGCCGGTCCTGGGCCCGGTCGGCGAGGGCGCCGGCCAGCTGCCGGGAGGCCTCGTTGTGGACGAGGGTCTCCTCGGCCTGGATGTAGACGACGGCGGTGCGCACCTCGCGCTGCCGCAGCTGGCCGAGGTGCGTCATGACCGCGAAGGGGTCGGCGACGCCGGTGACGGGGGCGGGCACCGCGGCCGGGGCCGGGGCCGGGGCCGGGGCCGGGG
>NZ_JBHWGV010000162.1:0-17091 GCF_042732955.1 Kitasatospora sp. NPDC059747
GGGGCCGCACCGGGGGGGGGGGGGGCCGCGGTCTTCATCTCCGCCGCGCGCCGGCGCCCCCGCGGTTTGCTCTCCCCCCGCCACCCCCCCCCCGGCGCGGGGGTGGGGCCCCGCCCCGACCCCCGCGAGGCCCTCGACCCGTGGTACGACCGCGTCGCCGAGGCGCTGCCGATCACCCAGCAGGACTGGAACGACGTCACCTACGCGGGCGGCCTGTTCGCCGCCGCCTGCGCGCACGCCGGCCGCACCGCCAACCCGGTGCCCGCCGCCATCGACCGCGCGAAGTGCACCAACTGCAACTGGATGATGGCCGGCTGCCGCTTCGACGCCAAGCGCTCCCTGCTGCTCAACTACCTGCCCGCCGCGCTCGCCCACGGCGCCGAGATCCGGCCGCTGCACGAGGTCCAGAAGCTGACCCGCACCGAGGACGGCGGCTACCGCGTCCACTACAACGTCATCGACGACGTCGACTACCGCGTCCACCACGAGAGCGGCGCCATCGACGCGAAGATCGTCGTCCTCGCGGCCGGCGCCGGCGCCACCCCCGTCATCCTCCAGCGCTCCGAGGCGGACCTCGGCCGGATGCCGCACGCCGTCGGCCGCTACTTCTCCGGCAACGGCGAGCGCCTCAACACCGCCGTCGTCGACGAGGACAAGGCCCGCGACCTGCTCGGCCTCGGCCGCGGCGAGGGCCTCGCCGCCTACGGCGCCAACCAGATCGGCAAGGGCCCGGTCGTCGCCAGCTGGGACGCCCTCGACGGGTCCCGTCCGGTCGGCTCCCGTTACTCGCTCGAACAGCTCTACTTCCCGCCGGGCTTCGGCACCATCCTCGCCCAGGTGCCGGACGCCACCGGCCCCAGCTGGTTCGGCCGGGAGAAGAAGGAGCTCGTCCGGCAGTGGCAGTCCTGGCTGACCATCTTCACGATGGTCGAGGACGACAACGAGGGCGTCTTCGGCCCGCCGCCGCCCACCGGCAACGCCGTCCGCATCTCCCAGCAGATGCTCAGCCGCGGGCCGATCGGCTACGTGCCCACCGAGAGCACCCTGCGCGGCTGGGCCGAGTCCGACGCCGCCGTGAAGGACATCCTCGAACGCGACGGCCTGGCCCGCGTGATGCCCTGGACCAACGACGTGGTCGGTGCCTACACCGTGCACCCGCTCGCCTCCTGCCGCATCGGCGACGACCCGGAGACCTCCGCCCTCGACGACGGGCACGAACTCCGCGGCCACCCCGGCATCTTCGTCACCGACGGCTCCGCCGTCCCGGCCGCCCTGACGGTGAACCCGGCGCTCACGATCTCGGCCCTCGCCGAGCGCGCGGTCCCGGGCATCGTGCGCG
Source organism: Kitasatospora sp. NPDC059747 (assembly GCF_042732955.1). Lineage (NCBI taxonomy): Bacteria > Bacillati > Actinomycetota > Actinomycetes > Kitasatosporales > Streptomycetaceae > Kitasatospora > Kitasatospora sp. NPDC059747. The sequence goes on from NZ_JBHWGV010000162.1 coordinate 1,340, forward strand.
CCGCCCGGGAACGCGGCGTGGACGTCGAGTACGGCGCGCCCGGCCCCGGCGGCGAGACCGCCGGACGGCGCGGGGTGAAGCCCCAGCTGCCTGGCCTGCTGGGCCAGTAGCCATGGCAGGACCACTGTTGCGCACCGCGCTGAGGGGCTCCCTCGGCCAGGTCCGCCACGTCGCCCCCGTCCGCCCCGCGCGGGCGGGGGCCCCGGTGGCGCGTGTCTACGCCGAGGTGGAGCGGGAGTTCGGGATGCTCGCACCGCCCGTCGCCCTGCACGCGCCGGCCCCGGCGGTGCTGGCGGCGGCGTGGATGATGCTGCGCGAGACGCTCGTCGCGGCGGGCCGGGCGGACCGGGCGCAGAAGGAGGCGGTGGCCGCGGCCGTCTCCCGGGCCAACGCGTGCCCGTACTGCGTCGAGGTGCACACGACGGCGATCGAGGCCCTCGGCGGGTCCGTGGGGGAGGGCCCGCTGAAGCCCTTCCCTCCGGCGCTGGCACCGGAGTTGGTGGGGGTGGCCGCCACCTTCCACTACCTCAACCGGATGGTGAGCCTGTTCCTCGGCGACAGCCCGATGCCGCCCAAGGCCCCGCCGGCGGCCCGCCGGGCGGCGCGGGCACTGCTCGGCCGGCTGGCCCGGCAGAGCGCGAACGCGGCCCCCTCGCCGGGGGGTTCGCTCGACCTGCTCCCCGCGGCCCGGCTGCCCGAGGACCTGCTGTGGGCGGCCGGTACCCCGAGCATCGCGGGCGCCTTCGCGCGGGCGGCGGCGGCCGTCGACGAGGGCGGGGAACGGGCGGTCCCGGCCCCCGTCCGCGAACTCGTCACCGCCGAACTGGCCGCGTGGGACGGCACCCCGCCCGGCCTGAGCCGGGCCTGGCTCGAACCGCCGCTCTCGTCCCTGCCCCCGGAGCACCGGGCGGCCGGGCGGCTCGCCCTCCTGACGGCGAAGGCCGCCTACCAGGTGGACGACGCCGTCGTGGCCGCCGCCCGTCAAACCGCCCGGAGCGACGCCCGGTTGATCGAACTGACCGCCTGGACGTCCCTCACCGCCGCCCGCCGGCTGGCGGCCGGGACGGTCCCCCTGTCCCGCTGATCCGCCACTGACGGAAGCCCCCGCCCGCCCGGCGCTCCCCCGCCCGGGTGGACGGGGGCTTCGCCGTGTCCGGGGCCGTCATGCTCGATCGACCGTCTGCCGCTGCTCAGCGCAGGCCGAGGGTCATGTGCGGGTACCCGAGGTGGATGCGGTCGCCGAGGCGCACGCCGAGGTCCGCGATGAACTCCTCGATCCGTTCGGTGGCTTCGGCGACGCCGCCCGCCTCGCCCTTGAACTCGAACTCGACGAAGTCGCCGAGCCCGGCCACGGTGTCGAAGGCGACGGCGATCCCGTCGGCGGTCCACTCCTCGCGGACCTTGTCGACCACGGTGAGCCGGGTGAAGCCGAGCGCGGCCAGGATCCGGCGGACGGCCTCGGCGTCCTCGACGGCGCTCTCGTACTCGTCGCAGTGGGTCTTCACCGGCGCCTGGACCGGGTGGAACAGCTTGAAGTTGACCGAGGCCCCGTCGTCCCCCTCGCGGATCCGCAGCCACTCGGAGACCACCTCGCCGGCGAGGAAGTCCCGGTGGGGGGAGTTGTAGTAGGTGTCCACCTGCCGGGACGGCTCGCCGGGCTTGCCGCCGCGCCCGGCGAGGGTGGCCCGCAGGTCGTCCGGCGGGCCGAGGAGCCGGTACTTCTGCTCGACCTCGGTGTACTTCACGCGCGTCCCCTGTCCGTGGGCGTGGGTGCCGGGTGGTGTGCCGGCGGTGTGCCGGACAGAGATCATCACGGCCGGGCCGCGGGCAGGTCAGCGGGAGCGCGCAGTTCACCCGAACGGACTACTCCGGGGGCCGTCGCGAAGTTGGCCGAAAAGCCCCGTCGGCCGCCGAATCCGATGACGCCGTTATGGAAACAATGGATGACGCCGTTATGCAAAGCAGGGATGACGCTGTTATGCAATAAACCCCTCCCGGGGCCGGCGCAAAGCACGCTCGAAGTAGACACCCGGGCCCCGGCCGGGCAGCCTTGATTCGGATACGGCGTGCCGTTCCCGGTGCGGGGTGGCGGGTCGTCAATTCGGATCCAAGGGGCGGTGAATACGTGAGCAGCCAGCGGGTCGCCATCGTGGGAATCGGGCTCAGGTACCCGGACGCGAATTCCCCGAACGAACTCTGGGAGAACGTCCTGGGCGGGCGCCGGGCATTTCGGCGACTGCCGGACGAGCGGATGAACCACGCCGACTACTGGTCGGCCGACCGGACCGCGCCGGACCGTTTCTACGCGAGCAAGGCCGCGGTGCTCCGCGATTTCACGTTCGACCGGGTGGCCTACAGCGTCGCCGGGAGCACCTACCGCTCGACGGACCTGACGCACTGGCTGGCCCTCGACACGGCCGCCCGGGCACTGGCCGACGCGGGATTCCCGGGAGGGGAGGGACTTCCCGCCGAGTCCACCGGGGTCGTCGTCGGAAACAGCCTCACCGGGGAATTCTCGCGGGCCAACATCATGCGCCTGCGCTGGCCCTACGTGCGCCGGACGGTCGCCGCGGCGCTCACCGGAAAAGGCTGGTCCGAGGAGGCCGCCGCCGAGTTCCTGGCGGAATTGGAGCCGGCCTACAAGGCGCCTTTCCCGGCGATCGACGAGGATTCCCTCGCGGGCGGCCTGGCGAACACCATCGCGGGCCGGATCTGCAACCACTTCGACCTGCGCGGCGGCGGGTACACCGTGGACGGCGCCTGCTCCTCGTCGCTGCTGTCCGTCATCACCGCCGCCCGGTCGCTCGCCGACGGCGATCTCGACGTGGCGCTCGCGGGGGGCGTCGACCTGTCCATCGACCCGTTCGAGGTGATCGGCTTCGCCAAGACGGGCGCGCTGGCCACCGGCGAGATGAAGGTCTACGACCGCGACTCCAACGGCTTCTGGCCCGGCGAGGGCTCCGGCATGCTCGTGCTGATGCGCGAGGACGACGCGCTCGCGGCCGGCCGCCGGATCTACGCGACGATCGCCGGCTGGGGCGTCTCCTCGGACGGCAAGGGCGGCATCACCCGCCCCGAGGCGGGCGGCCACCGGCTCGCCATCGCCCGCGCCTACGAGCAGGCGGGCTACGGCGTCGAGACCGTCTCCTACTTCGAGGGGCACGGCACCGGCACGGCCCTCGGTGACGCCACCGAGATCGAGGCGCTGTCCTCCGCCCGCCGCGCCGCCGCCCCGGGCGCCCGCCCGGCCGCGCTCGGCACCGTCAAGGGCAACTTCGGGCACACCAAGGCCGCCGCCGGCGTCGCGGGCCTGATCAAGGCCGCGCTCGCGGTGCACCACCAGGTGATCCCGCCGGGCACCGGCCACCACGACCCGCACCCGGGCCTGCTCGGCGACGGCGCCGCGCTGTACGTGCCGGGCGCCGCCGAGCTGTGGCCCGAGGACCAGCCGGTCCGGGCGGGCGTCTCGGCGATGGGCTTCGGCGGCATCAACACCCACATCGCGGTGGCCGCCGTCCGCGGCGCCCGCCGCCGCACCGCCGTCGACGCCGACACCGGGCGCCTGGTGGCCAGCCGTCAGGACGCCGAGCTGCTGCTCCTGGACGCCCGCGACCGCGCCGGCCTGCGCGAGGAGGCGCAGCGCCTGCTCGGCATCGTCCCCAAGCTGGCCCAGGCCGAACTCGCGGACCTGGCCGCCGGATCGGCCGCGCGCCTGACCGGGGCGCGGGCGCGGGCGGCGCTCGTCGTGACCTCGCCGGACGACGCCGTCCGCGCGCTGGAGCGGCTGGTGGCGCTCCTCGACGCGGGGCTCTCGGACGCGGGTGCCGAGGACGCGGGCGCCGGCGTGAGGTTCCTTCCCGGCGAAGGCGTCTTCCTCGGCGCCTCCACCGGCACCCCGCCGCGGATCGCCTACCTCTTCCCCGGCCAGGGCTCCGGCCGCGGCGCCGTCGGCGCGCTGCGCCGCCGATTCGCCGCCGCCGACGAGGTCCACCGCCTGGCCGGGCTGCCGCGGGGCGCCGACCACGTCGACACCCGCGTCGCCCAGCCCCGCATCGTCGCCGGCTCGCTCGCCGCGCTGCGCGTCCTCGACGGGCTCGGCGTCCGCGCCGCCACCGCCGTCGGCCACAGCCTCGGCGAACTCACCGCGCTGCACTGGGCCGGCGCGCTCACCGAGGAGCAGGTGCTGCGCCTGGCCACCGTGCGCGGCCAGGTGATGGCCGAGGCGAGCCGGGGCGGCGGCGCGATGGCCGGACTCGCCGCGACGCCGGAGGACGTGGCGCGCCTGTCCGCGGGCCTCGACGTCGTCGTGGCCGGCTACAACGGCCCCCGGCAGACGGTCGTCTCCGGCCCGGCCGCGGCCGTCGAGGAGGCCAGCCGGCGGGCCGCGGCCGAGGGCGTCACCGCGACCCGGCTCAGCGTCTCGCACGCCTTCCACTCCCCACTGGTGGCCCCCGCCGCCCGCGCGATGGCCGAGCGGCTGCGCGAGGTCGACTTCGCCCGGCCCGTCCGCCCGCACGCCTCGACCGTCACCGGCGCCCTGCTCGACCCGGACGCCGACCTGCGGACACTGCTGTGCGACCAGGTGTCCCTGCCGGTGCGCTTCCACGAGGCCGCCGCCGTCGCCGCGGCCGGCGCCGACCTGGTCGTCGAGGTCGGCCCCGGCCGGGTGCTGTCCGGCCTGCTCGCCGAGATCGCACCGGACCGACCGGTCCTCGCCGTCGACACCGACAGCCCGTCCCTCGGCCCGCTGCTGCGCGTCGTCGCCGCCGCCCACGTGCTCGGCGCGCCCGTCCGGACCGAGGCCCTGTTCGCCGGGCGGCTCATCCGCGCGCTGCCCGAGGACGGCGCCATGACGTTCCTCGCCAGCCCCTGCGAGTCCGCCCCCGCCATCGACGCCGCCCTGCTCGCGCCGGCGAAGACGGCTGTCGAGGCCGCGCCGGTCGAGGCCACCGGGGAGTCGACGCTGGACCTCCTGCGCCGCCTCGCCGCCGACCGCGTCGAGCTGCCGCTGGACTCCGTCACCTCCTCGACCCACCCGATGGACGACCTGCACCTCAGCTCGATCACCGTCGGCCAGATCGTCAACGACGTCACACGCGCGCTCGGCCTGCCCGCCCTGGAGGCCACCACCGGCTACGCGACCGTCCGCCTCGGCGAACTCGCCGACCTCATCGACGGACTGGCGCGCACCGCCGAGGACGGCGCCGCGCCGACGGCCGAGGTCGCGGGCGTCGCGCCGTGGGTCCGCCCGTTCGCCGTCGAGCACGTCGAAGCGCCGCTGCCCGCGACCGCCGCCACGGGGGCGCCCGGCCGCTGGACGGCCTTCGGCACGCCGGGACACCCGCTCGCCGAGCCGCTGCGCGCCGCCCTCGCCGGGGCCGGCATCGGCGACGGCGTGCTGCTGTGCCTGCCCGCCGAGACGGGCCCCGACGACGCCGACCTGTTCCTCGCCGCGGGCCGCGCCGCCGCCACCGCCCCGGCCGGCACCCGCCTGGTCGTCGTCCAGCACCGCCTCGGCGCGACCGGCCTCGCCAAGACGCTCCACCTGGAGCACCCGTCCGTCCCCACCACCGTCGTCGAACTCGCCGACCCCCTCGCGCCGGAGGCCGTTCCCCTGGTCGTCGCGGAGGCCGCCGCCACCACCGATTTCACCGAGGTCCGCTACCGGCCCGACGGCACCCGGACGGTGCCCGTGCTGCGCCCGCTGACGGCCCCGGCCGGGCCCCTGACGTCCCCGCTCGACGGCGACGACGTCCTGCTCGTCACCGGCGGCGGCAAGGGCATCACCGCCGAGTGCGCCCTGGCCATGGCCCGGGACTCCGGCGCCGCCCTCGCCCTCGTCGGCCGCGCCGACCCCGCCACCGACCCCGAACTCGCCGCCAACCTCGCCCGGATGACCGCCGCCGGCCTGCGCCTGCACTACGAGCGCGCCGACGTCACCGACGCCGCGCAGGTCGCCGCCGCGGTCGAACGCCTGGAGCGCGCCCTCGGCCCGGTCACCGCCGTCCTGCACGGCGCCGGCCGCAACGAGCCCGCCGCCCTCACCGCCCTGACCGCCGACGACTTCCGCCGCACCCTCGCCCCGAAGACCGGCGGCCTGGCCGCCGTCCTGGCCGCTGTCACGCCCGAGCGCCTCAAGCTCCTGATCACCTTCGGCTCCATCATCGGCCGCGCCGGCCTGCGCGGAGAGGCGCACTACGCCACCGCCAACGACTGGATGACCGAACTCACCCTGCGCTTCGGCGAACGGCACCCGCGCGCCCGCGCCCTCGCGATCGAGTGGTCCGTGTGGTCCGGCGCCGGCATGGGCGAACGCCTCGGCGTCGTCGAGTCGCTGATGCGCGAGGGCATCACCCCGATCTCCACCGACGAGGGCATCCGCGTCCTGCGCGAACTGCTCGCCGACCCGGCCGCCGGGCCCGCCGTCGTCGTCAGCGGACGCGCCGCCGGGCTGCCCACCCTCGCCCTCGACCGGCCCGAACTGCCGCTCGGCCGCTTCGTCGAGCGCGTCCTCGCGCACTACCCGGGCGTCGAGCTCGTCACCGAGGCCGACCTCACCGAGGGCAGCGACCCGTACCTCCTCGACCACCAGCTCGACGGCGACCTCCTCTTCCCCGCCGTCCTCGGCATGGAGGCGATGGCCCAGGTCGCGGGCGCCGTCAGCGGGCACGCCGGACCGCCGGTGCTGGAGGACGTCGAGTTCCTGCGGCCCATCGCCGTGCGTCCCGGCGGCTCCACCACGCTGCGCGTCGCCGCCCTCGTCCAGGACGCCGGCACCGTCGACGTCGTCCTGCGCACCGCCGACACCGGCTTCGCCGCCGACCACTTCCGCGCCCGCCTGCGCTACCCCCGGCCCGCCGTCCCGGGCGGCCCGCGCTCCGCCGCCTTCGACCTGCCCACCGTCCCCGTCGACCCGGTCACCGAGCTCTACGGCAGCGTCCTGTTCCAGGGCAAACGCTTCCAGCGCCTCCTGGACTACCGCCGCGCGAGCGCCCGGCACGCCGTCGCCGAGGTCTCCACCACCACGCCCGCCCCCTGGTTCGCGGCCTACCTCCCGCAGGACCACGTCCTCGCCGACCCCGGCACCCGCGACACGATGATGCACGCCCTCCAGTGCTGCGTCCCCGACGCCACCCTGCTGCCGCGCGGCATCGAACGCCTCTGGCTCGCCGAACCCGCCGACCAGGACACCGCGTTCGTCGTCCTCGACGCCCGCGAACGCGGCCAGGACGGCGACACCTACGTCTACGACCTCGACGTCCGCACCCCGGACGGCCGGGTGGTCGAACGCTGGGAGGGCCTGACCCTCGTCGCCGTCCGCAAACGCGACGGCGCCGGACCCTGGGTGCCCGCCATGCTCGGCTCCTACCTCGAACGCAGGCTGGAGACCGTGCTCGGGGGCAGCCGCGCCGTCGTCGTCGAGGCCGCCGGGGACGAGCCGGACCGGCGCACCCGCACCGCCACCGCCGTCTCCCGGGCGCTCGGTGCACCCGCCGAGCTACGCCACCGGCCGGACGGCAAACCGGAGTTGGACGGCCACGCGGTGTCCGCCTCGCACAGCGGCGGGCTGACCCTGGCGGTGGTCGGCGACGACGGCGCGCGGCTCGGATGCGACGTCGAGACGGTCCGGCCGCGCACCGAGGCGGACTGGGCCGCACTGCTCGGCGAGGCCCAACTCCCGCTGCGCGACCTGCTGGTGGCCGAGGCCGGCTGCCCGCCGGACCTCGCCGCCACCCGGGTGTGGTGCGCCCTGGAGTGCCTGCGCAAGTCCGCCGCCACCGGCCAGGCCCTCACGCTCGACCGGATCGAGGGCTCCGGCTGGGTGGTGCTGTCGGCCGGCGACGCGACGATCGCCACCTGGGCGACCACCGTCACCGGCCGCGACGAACCCGTCGTCCTCGCCGTCCTCACCGGGAAGGGGGAGTGATGTCCGCCGCCTACTACGAGATCCGGCACACAGTCGGCTTCGAGGAGACCAACCTCGTCGGCAACGTCTACTACGTCAACTACCTGCGCTGGCAAGGCCGTTGCCGAGAGATGTTCCTCAAGGAGAAGGCCCCCGGGGTGCTCGCCGAACTCCAGGACGACCTCAAGCTGTTCACGCTCAAGGTCGACTGCGAGTTCTTCGCCGAGATCACCGCCTTCGACGAACTCTCCGTCCGCATGCGGCTGGAGGAGGTCACCCAGACCCAGCTCCAGTTCGGCTTCGAGTACGTGCGCCTGGCCGGCGTCGAGGAACTCCTCGTCGCCCGCGGCCGGCAGCGGATCGCCTGCATGCGCGGCCCCAACACGAACACCGTCCCCGCCCTGGTGCCGCCGGAGCTGCGCCTGGCCCTCGCCCCGTACGCCGACCCGCTGCGGCCGGCCGGGCCGGTGGGCCCGGTCGGCTCGGCCGGCGCGGGACGGCCGCGGTGATCGGGGCCGGCGCGGACCTGCGCGCCACCATGGCCGGCTTCGCGACCGGCGTCACCGTCCTCACCACGGGCGGCGGCAGCGTGCACGGGATGACCGCGAACTCCTTCACCTCGGTGTCGCTGGAGCCGCCGATGGTCCTGTGCTGCGTGTCCCGCACGGCGGTCATGCACGAGGCCATCACCGCCGTCCGCTCCTTCGCGGTCTCCGTGCTGAGCGCCGAACAGGAGGCCCTGGCCCGGTACTTCGCCGACCGGGCCCGCCCGCTCGGGGCCGCCCAGTTCCGCGAGGTCGACTGGCGTCCCGGCCCGTTCACGGGCGCGCCGCTGCTGGCCGGCTCGCTCGCCTGGCTGGAGTGCAAGCTCGCCGAGGTCTACGAGGGCGGCGACCACTCCATCTTCCTCGGCGAGGTGCTCGCGACCGACCGGGCCCCCGACGAACGGGCGCTGCTGTTCTACGGCGGCGGCTTCCACCGGACGAGCTGAGGAGACCGGGATGTTGGTGTGCGTGACCGGCGGCACCGGGTTCGTCGGCGTCCATTCCGTCGCGGAGCTCGTCCGCCGCGGCCACCGGGTGCGGATCCTCGCCCGCGACCCGGGCACCGCCGAGCGCGGCCTGGCGGCGCTCGCCGTCGACCCGTCCGCCGTCGGCGTGGTGGCGGGCGACGTCACCGTCGAGCGCGACGTCCGCCGGGCGGTCGCCGGCGCCGACGCCGTCCTGCACGCCGCATCCGTCTACTCCTTCGACAGCCGCCACCACGCGGCCATGCGCGCCACCAACGCGCGCGGCACCGAGCTCGTCCTCGGTGCCGCGCGCAGGGCCGGCGCCGCCCGCATCGTCCACGTCTCCAGCGTCGTCGCCCTCCTGCCCGCCGGGCCCGGCCCGCTGCACGCGGACACACCCGTCGGCCGGCCGCGCGAGGCCTACATGGCCAGCAAGGCCGCCGCCGAACGCATCGCCCGCCGCCACCAGGCCGACGGCGCCCCCGTCCTCATCACCTACCCGCCCGCGCTCCTCGGCCCGCACGACCCCGGGCCGGGCGACCAGAACACCCGGCTGCGCAACACCCTGCGCGGCCTGATGCCCCTGTGGCCGCTCGGCGGCTTCCCGGTCGGCGACGTCCGCGACACCGCCCGCCTGCACGCCGACCTGCTCACCACCCACCCGATCGCCGAAACCCCCGTCGCCAACCGCCACTTCGCCCCCGGCCGCCACGTCCCGACCCGCACCTACCTGCGCACCCTGCGCGAGGTCACCGGCCGCTCGCTGCCCGCCCTCCACCTCCCGGCCGCCCCGATGCTCCCCGTCGGCGCCCTCGCGACTGCCGCCCAACGCCTGTGGCCCTGGCACATCCCGGCCGAGTACGGCGCCATCTACACCTGCGCCCATGCCCGCCCGGTGGCCGCGTCCGCGAGCACCGGAGGCCTGACCCCACGCCCGACGGCCGAAACGATGACGGACACCATCCGCTGGCTCCACGACCGCGGCCTCCTGACGGCACACCAGGCGGGCCGGGCACTGGAGGCCCACCGGGCCGAGCCCGGTTAGGCCCCGGAGCGCACTGGAGTGGTGGGAGCCCTCCGGGTACGCCGCCGTGGCCGGGGTATGAGCCCGAAGGAGGAGGTGCCCGGCGCCGAACTCCTCCTTCAGGGCTAACTGGCTTACTGCTGGCGGTAGTTATGGTTCCACCATGAGGCCCGCCATGGCGTTCGGCGCCCTCGCCGCCACGATCGGCATCCTGTGCGACGACGTCGCGATGCCGCGCGGCGCCGACTGGTACCGGGACGCCGTCGCCCGCTCGCGCGCCGCGCAGCCGGGCTTCGGCCCGGTGTACAACGGCCCGACCCCGTGCGCCTTCTGGAAGCACGCACCGCGCGAGAAGCCGGTGGCGGTCGGCAACGGCGTTCCCGCGCTGCTGGTCCAGAGCACCGGCGACACCCACACCCCGTACGACGGCGCCCTCGGCATGCACGCCAAGCTGCACGCCTCCCGCCTGCTGACCGTCCCCGGCCGCGTACACACGGTCTACCTGAACGGCTACAGCCCGTGCGCCCGGGCCGCCGTCAACGCCTACCTCCTGACCGGCGCCCTGCCCGCCACGGACACCACCTGCGGGAGCTGAATGTGAGCCGCACTCTCGACAGATAGCTCTTATTGAGAGCTAATATGGAGACATGAGTGCGGAAGCCCTGGAACCACTGGAGGCCGGGCCCCTCGACCCCTTCGACACCGCGCTGGCCGACGAGTTCTCCACCCTCCTCGTCGGCATCCAGCGCATGGTCCGCCGCCGCCTGCGCGACGGCCTCACCGAACCGCGCCTGCGCGGCGCCCAGGTCGAACTGCTGCGCCTGGTCACCCACGCCCCCGGAACGCGGGTGTCCGACGCCGCCAAGGAGCTCGGCCTGGCCGGCAACTCGGTCTCGACGCTGGTCAACCAGCTCGTCGGCCTGGGCCTCCTGCGCCGCGAAGTCGACCCGGCCGACCGTCGCGCCGCGCTGCTGTACGTGACCGACGAGGCCGTCGAACGCCTCGCCGCCTGGCGCGCCCGCCGCACCGAGCTCATGGAGCACCTGGTGGCGGGCCTGCCCGCTGCGGACCGGGCGGCGCTGGCCGCCGCGCTGCCGGCCCTGCGCGGCGTCGCGGAGGGCCTGCGCACCCTGCCGGGGGAGGACGGGCGATGACCACCCCGGAGGACGAGGCGGTCGTGTGCCGCGGCCTGGAGTACACGTTCCACCACGGTCGGGGAAAGGCCCACGCCACCAAGGCCGTCGACGGCATCGACCTCACCGTGCGCACCGGCGAGGTGTTCGGCCTGCTCGGCCCCAACGGCGCGGGCAAGACCACGACGATCCGCGCGATCACCACCCTGCTCCCGGTGAGCGCGGGCATGGTGCGGGTCTTCGGCAACGACGCGGCCAAGCGGCGCATGGAGGTGCGCCGCACGCTCGGCTACGTGCCGCAGCAGCTGTCCGCCGAGTCGGGGCTGACCGGGCGGGAGAACGTCGCCCTGTTCGCCCGCGTCTTCGACGTGCCGCGCTCCGAGCGCGCCGCGCGGGTCGCCCAGGCGCTGGCCGCCGTCGACCTCACCGACGCCGCCGACCGCATGGCCGGCACCTACTCCGGCGGCATGGTGCGCCGCCTGGAACTCGCCCAGGCCCTGGTCAGCGCCCCGCGCCTGCTCGTTCTGGACGAGCCGACGATCGGCCTGGACCCGATCGCCCGCACCGGCGTGTGGGACCGGGTCGACACCGTCCGCCGCGCCACCGGCATGACCGTCCTGGTCACCACCCACTACATGGACGAGGCGGAGCGCCACTGCGACCGCATCGCCCTCATGGACCGCGGCCGCATCCGCGCCCTCGGCACCCCGGACGAGCTCAAGGCCCAGGTCCGCGAGCAGGACCCGGCACAGCCCGCCCCCACCCTCGACGACGTGTTCCGCCACTTCGCGGGCCGCGACCTCACCGGCTCCGAGAACGCGGAAGGAGACTTCAGCGATGTCCGTCGTACCCGCCGCACAGCCGGCCGCGTCGGCTGAACCCGCAGGACCGTCCCCCGCCGGCCCCGACCTCGGCCTGCTGCTCGTGCCCCCGCGCGCCCGCACCGGCTGGCGCCTGGTGCCGGCCCGGGTGGTCGCGATGTGCGCGGTCGAGCTGCAGAAGCTGCGCCACGACCGCACCGAGCTCTACACCCGGGCGGTCCAGCCCGCGCTCTGGCTGCTGATCTTCGGCGAGACCTTCACCCGTCTGAAGGCCATCCCGACCGGCGGGATCCCGTACCTGGACTACCTCGCGCCGGGCATCATCGCCCAGTCCGCGATGTTCATCGCGATCTTCTACGGCATCATGATCATCTGGGAGCGGGACTCCGGCGTCCTCACCAAGCTCCTGGTCACCCCGACCCCGCGGGCCGCCCTGGTCACCGGCAAGGCCTTCGCCGCCGGGGTGAAGGCGGTGCTCCAGGCCGTCGTGGTCGTCCTGATCGCCGCCGCACTCGGCGTCGCCATGACGTGGAACCCGCTGCGCCTGCTCGGGGTCGTCGTGGCGGTGCTGCTCGGTTCGGCGTTCTTCTCGTGCCTGTCGATGGCCATCGCGGGCATCGTGCTGACCCGCGACCGTCTGATGGGCATTGGGCAGGCCATCACGATGCCGCTCTTCTTCGGCTCCAACGCCCTCTACCCCGTCGACCTGATGCCCGGCTGGCTGCAAGCGGTCAGCAAGGCCAATCCCCTCAGCTACCAGGTCGACGCCCTGCGCGGTCTCCTGATCGGCACCCCGTCCCACCTGCCGCTCGACTTCGCGGTGCTGACGGTGGCAACGCTCCTCGGCATCGCCGCCGCCTCGTCCCTCCTGGGCCGCCTGGCGCGGTGAGCCCGGGCCCGTCCCCGATCGGGGACGGGCCGCTCCTCGTCGACCGCGTCCGACTTCCGGGCGGGGAAGCCCGGGACGGCGAGCTCCTGCGATGATCGTCGGATGAGTGATGACCAGCGGGTGCATCCGTCCAAGGCGGCCGACGACCGTGCGTCGCTGACCGCGTTCCTGGACTACCAGCGCGCGACCCTCGCCATGAAGTGCCAGGGGCTGTCCGACGAGCAACTCAAGCAGAGGGCGGTGCCCACCTCGGGCCTGTCGCTCCTGGGCCTCGTACGGCATGCGGCCGAGGTCGAGCGGAGCTGGTTCCGGCTGGTGCTGAACGGCGAGGACTGCAAGCCCCTCTGGCCCAGGACCAACGGCGAGTTCGCCGACTTCCAGGTGGAAGACGCCGACGTCGACGAGGCGTTCGCGTTCTGGCACGAGGCGTGCGAGGGCTCCCGTGCCGCGGCGGACGCCGTCGAATCCCTCGACGACACGGTCGACTTCCGGGGCGAGGTCATCTCGCTCCGCTACGTCCTCACCCACATGATCGAGGAGTACGCACGCCACAACGGCCACGCCGACCTGCTGCGCGAAGCGATCGACGGCGTGGTCGGCGAGTAGATCCGGTTCATCTGATCTCCCACTCGCCGCTCGTGCTGTTGGAACGGACGCGTGTGCTGCATCGGTTCGTCGACTGCGTGTAGCCGGCAGCTCCGTCGACATCGGCCCCATTGCCGGCGATGGTTACGTCGAACGAGCCGTTGCCCTTGATGGCACGACGCGGAAGAGCCCACGGTCTTCCGGGTGCGCCTGGAACCCAGCGCGGCGGAGGTGCTGGACACGGAGGAGGGCGAAGCCGCTTTCCTCGTCCAGCGCCCCTACGCGCACGAGAGCAGCGGAATTCGCGCCCGCTACACGGCACTTCTGCCCATGGAGCAGATCACCGGCAGGCTTCTCGCCCAGCAGTCCGAGGTGTTCAACACCGACGCCTACGCGGCACTGGCCGCCGCACACGGCGCGATCGAATGGCGCGAGGGCGTCAGCGCCCGCATGCCCAACCCGGCGAGCGCGCCGCTCTGCACTTGCCCGAAGGGGTGCCCGTGCTCGTGTCCCAGCGCCTCACCCGCATGCAGCAGGACCCGAAGCCCCTCATGCTCGAAACCCTGACCATGACCGCAGGTGCAACCCAACTGACGATCACTCACCGACCGGTGATCCGGCAGCCGACGGTAAGGGGAATCGATGGCTCGCCCTGGCCACAGCCGTCACTGAGTGGATCACCAGGTCCGAGGTGATACGCCGTTCTGGTCCGTGGCAGTGGGATCTTGCGAGTTCACGGTGCCGGCCCAAGGCGTCACCTTCAGATAATGGTGACCTTGGCTCCGGCACCTTCGAGCTGAGCCTTGGCCTTGCCGGCGGCCTCCTTGCTGACCTTCTCCAGAACCTTGGCACCGGCGGTGTCGGCGAGGTCCTTGGCCTCCTTAAGGCCGAGGGACGTCAGGGCGCGCACCTCCTTGATGACCTGGATCTTCTTGTCGCCTGCGGATTCGAGGATGACATCGAACTCGTCCTTTTCCTCAGCGGCCTCGGCCGCAGCGATCAGGGGGGCTACAATGCCGGAAATGGCGCCCGGAGCGGCGGCAGTGACGTCGAACTTCTCCTCGAAGGCTTTCACGAACTCGGAAAGCTCAATGAGGGTCATCTCTTCGAAGACTCCGAGAAGCTGGTCGGTGGCAACTGCTCGGTCCGCGACCTGCCGCGCCGGGCTCGGCTTCTGTTCTCGCCTGGACGATTCATTCGGTCGCCCCGGCCCATACTGATGACCAGGGCCCCCGGTGTCTGTCCGAAATAGCTCCTCGATGCGCTCCTCTCGCTGCCGCTCAAAGAGCTCTTCAAATGAAAGAGTGAGTGTTTCGTCTGGTACTGCGCGATGAAGCTCTTCAGTGTGGCCGGCGGATGCGCCTCGAAACTTTCCGGAGGAAAACCGTGCCACGGTCTCGGTGTATTCCTCTGTCCGTGTCGGCTTAGTTGGCCACCAGCAAAATGCGCAAAGAACAAACTCGACGTCTGTTGGAAAGAATGCTCGATTGAGCAGCCGTGCACGCCTTTGTCCGAGTTCGATCGCACCACTTAGCAAATCTTCGACGACCTCGGCCCTTGGTTCGGCCGATAGAATCTCCATGAATACCCTGACCGCGCGATCGGGCAGTGGGAATCCCAGGGTGTATTCGTCGGCCATGGTTCGATCTCCATCAAATCATTGTAGAAATTACCGATGGGATGGCCCATAGGAGCCGAAAGCAGCTGACAAGCAGGAAGAAGAGTTGAGCTCCATAGAGCACGCCGATGTCTCTTCTCCGCACTACGTCCTCTCTCGGCCCCCTAATGGCTACGGTGTATAGCACATAGAGGCCAGCGGTGAGAGAAATAAAGAGCCAGAGTGAGGCGAGAAGGAAGTCTGCTAGTGCGTTGGAAGGTAGCTTCGCGCATGAGCTACCAAAGCGAATTTGGATCGCCAAAATTGATAGGGGCAGGAGGATTCCCACCACGGTAAGCCCTGTCGTGGTGGCGCCACGCAATGCATCAGCCGCTGCGGTCTTATCGGGGCTCGGCCCGGGTTGATTCCAATACGAGATGATCTGCCCAAGCAAGAGGATCCCAAGAATAGCCAGGTCAACCCACCACCAGGGGCGATTAACTGCAGTATTCCAGGCGCCGTTCGCGAGCATCACCGGGCCTCCTCGACTGTTGCAGCCATGTAAGGCGACCGGAGAATAATGCGCTTGCTTCGACACGCCAGAGGTGAAAAAATAATCCTTTCGGCCACCCGAAAGGAGGGGTGTCTCCGGTAATTGGTCGCGCGTGGAGCGGAGCAGGACGCTAGTCCAACTCGCCTCACTCCGGCGCGAGTTGAGTGCCAGAAGGCCCAGAACCCCAGATCGCGCACTCACGGGAGCCCGGTGGTCGCCGCAGATGTCGAAAACG
>NZ_JBHWGV010000163.1:0-17070 GCF_042732955.1 Kitasatospora sp. NPDC059747
ACGGAGAGCAGCTGCGCTGCTCAGCTTCGCGCCTGACGGCGCTCGTCGGCTGGCGCCGCCGGAGGCGGGCGCGCCGTGCGTACTGAGCGTCATGCCGGCCGCCACTTGCTGTGACGTGGCCGCGGCCGTCGTCACGGTGGCTGCGCCACCTCGACAGGGGTTCGGCGTTTCATCATGCCCCCACCCTACCCCCTCCCGGGGTGGCGTGTCCTGCGGACACACCAATCCCGTTTCTGCCACCCCACCCCCAAGGGGGCCGACACTCCACGTCTGTTCTCTTCGTGCGACGGTTCACCTCTCGGCGCGCACGGACGGAATCCGGCTTCAACCCGGTAGGCACCTCCACCCCTTCGGGCTCTCGGCAACACCCGCCGGACTCGCCCCCAGTAGCTTGGGGATTACCGATACGGGCCGCTCTGGCACAGCCGGTCATGTCGTCGGGACGACACGGCGGAGCAGTGCGTGTTACCTTGGCAGTAGACATCTCTTGTGGAGCTACCAAGCCCCCCGGGAGCAAGCCGGGCGGAGTCCTGGACTCATGTGGGACGGCAATCCCGAGTCCATGAACCGTACGCTGTGAAGTTGTTTGATGCGAGCACTCTACCTGATTGGAGATCAGTCCGAGTATCCGACACCCGATCTACTCGGGTAGCGTGTCCGTAGCGGCCGACGTGGTGTGATCCTCCCAGATTCCCCTTATCGGCCGCAGAGAGCCCCCCGCCATCTGGTGGGGGGCTCTGCTGTTCCCCGGCCTACAGGGCGGCCGTGGGGCTCGGCAAGGCGCGGTTGTGCTGCACGCTGCCGAGGGCGCGGGGAAGGGGCTCGCCGGCCGTCACGCCGAGGGCGGCGCGGTACGCGTCATCGACGCGCCGGTACCGGGCATCGCGCTCCGGATTCCCCGTGAACATGCGGTTGTTGGCGTAGTGGGCCCCGGCCCGGGTACGTGACATGCATCACCCCTTTGTGTGCACCTGATATGCACACGTCGTGGCTCCCCGCAATCCTCCGATGGACTGTGGGTGATCCTCCCGCATTCAACATACCCCCTCACACCGACGTTCGATAAGTGGAATGGGCGGTACATGTTAAAAGTTTGTCGAGATCCGTAGGGCTCCCTTAAGGAATGTCGATAGACAGACAACGGCCCCGGATGGTAGTGCAACCATCCGGGGCCGTCGTTGGTCTGACACCGTTTATGCCGGTAGCCACCCGTCCATGACTACCCGGATGAACCTGGTGGGGACGTCATATCCGGCTACCCCCATCCACTCCCGGAGCGCGGCCGTGAAGGTCCCGGCCGCCTCCACGTACGCCGCCCAGTCAGCTGCGGCGAACCCCCGGCCCCGGTTGCCGAGGGTGCATTCCCGGACGTTCGCCGAGCCGGACTTGCGCGCCGCCTTCCTCTTGTGCTTGCCGTAGTAGGGCGTCCAGTACTTCTCATCGAACGTCGCCCCCTGCCGCTTGTCGAACAGGCCCACCACCGTGAAGGCAACGCGCCCGTTGTACTGGGCGTAGGCCGCGAGCGCATCGGCGATCGGCTTCCCGCCGGAGGGCCCGTTGAGCGACTGCTGAGCGCACGTCACCGTGAGGTAGCCGGTGCGGCCTACCTCCGCCGTCGCCTTCCGGACGGCGGCCGTCGTGCCCGCCTTCGTCTGCCGCGGCGTGCGTTGCACGGCCGCGCCGGTGAGGATCTGCTGCCGCTGCACCGTGGCTGCGCGGGATCGGCCGGCCGGGACCTCCTTAGCCGACGACGCCGCGGCGAGCAGTTGCCGCAGCTCGGTCAGCTTCCCCGTGCGCTTCGTCCCCTTGAGCACCTGCGTGATGTACGAGCCGCTCCCCTTCGCCGTCAGCCCGAGGCCGCGGGCCACGTCGGTCTGGGTGAAGCCCCGTCCGATCAACTGGCCGACGATCTCCCGTGCTTCGTCCGCCGCCGTCACAGCCAAGCCTCCGCGTGGTCCCGGAGCGCGAGCAGCTCGGCGACGTCGGCCGGGCGGTCGACGGCCCCGGAGATCCGGCCCTTGAGTCGGTACCGGCCGGGGAGCTGCTCGGGGTTGTCCCACCCGAGTTCCCGGGTGGTGAAGATGGCGTCGTTGCGGAAGGCGAGCACCTCGTTCAGCTTGAGCACGGGGCTACCGGCGAGCACCCCGGCGAGCACCCCGGTACCGCCGGGCGCCGCCAGCAGTCGGGCTCGCTGCCGGGACCAGATCTCCACAGCCCACTCCGGGTGGGCGTACTGGCCGGACGCGGCGGCGCGCTCGGAGTTCTCCCAGAGCAGCGAGCGGCCGTCGTCGGAGCGGCTGACGCGCGAGCCGCGCGGGATCAAGTGCTCGGAGTCGATCGGCACCATGCCGCTCCTCGCCTGCCCCTTCGACGCGAAACCGCCGATGGTGTGCAGCACGATGGAGCGCACCATCTTCTGTGCCAGCTTGGCGACTTCGCGCCACTGCGGATCGGCATGGACCGACGCGAGCGAGCCCATGGCCGTCCACAAGTCGGCCAGCTTCTCGCGCCAGAGGTTCAGCGGCTTGCCCTCCGCCCACCGGATTCCGTCGCGCACCTCCACCTTCCACCCGTGCTCCATGGCGAGCCACAGCTCCGGGCCCCCCGCCCACGTGGTGAAGGTGCGTCCGGGTTCGCGCGGGTACTCCCATCCCTGCTCGCCGGACAACGGCAGGATGCCCACATGGTTCCAGCCGTGCGGCACGGTCACCGTGGCGTGCCACCGGGACCGGCTGCGCACGGCGGCGGCGCGCTCGGTGGTGTCGAGCGCGGCGAACTGGCGGCCGGTGATGCGCTCCGGCACACCGGCGCCGAGCCCCCACGCGAGCGCGGCATACGCGAACGTCCCGTCGTAGTAGTACAGGCCCGGCAACCGGTCACTCTCCGGCGTGCCGGCCGTAGCTGACAGCAACTCGAACCGCCCCTGTCCGCTGGTGGTGAGCAGCAGCTCGCGCAGCTCGGCGGACATGACGGGGTACTCGGTGCGGTGCGGGATGGTGCGGGACCAGAGATCCTGTCCCGTCGTCGTCGGCGAGCCGAGCAGCTCCACCGCTGCCGTGTTCCCGCGCTTCCCCTCGAACCTCGACTTGATCCCTTCGCGCAGCAGCCGGAAGGCGTGCCAGACATGGGCGGGCGACGCGTCGCAGTCGCCGCCGGTCCACTCCCCCGCGTGCCGCAGCTCCACCGTGCGCGGCCCGCTGGTGAAGCGGGCGCACGGGTTCTTCGCGTGCGGGAAGTGGTTGCCCGCCGTCCACCCCTCCGGCAGCGGCGCGGCCAGCCACTCGCGGGTGTCCTCCACCGCCGTCGTGTCGCGGTCGGTGTGCCACGGGCGCGCGCCGGTGAAGTAGACGCGTTCGACGTCGGACGGCAGCGCGAGCAGCCAGTCACCCGGCCGTCCCGCGCCGACCGACAGCCGGACCGTCTTCCCCTTGTAGTACAGGGTCCCGTCCTCGGAGGCCACTGCCACCATGCGGGCGCGCTGCGGGCTCACCTTCCGCACCGACGCGACGCCGTACTCTGCGCGCACCACGTCTTCACCGGTGATCCCGGGCAGCACCCGGGCGCCGATCTGGAGTTGCTCGCGGGGCGCGGGCGGCTCGATGGCGCCGGGCACGCCGACTGCTGCGGCGAGCTTGGCCGCGACGCCGCCGCGCGTCTTCTTCGGTAGAACCCCCCGAGGTTCGGCGGATTCGGTGGCGGCCTCCGTGGTAGAGCCGATCACCCCGGCGCGCTTGGCGGCGGCGACGGCCGCCCGGGTGGCGCGCGCGGGCGCGATCTGCGACACCTGCGAGTCGGACTTGAACCCGGCGGCGCGGGCGATCGGCGCGATCTTCGCTTCCGGGTGCGCCACGGCCTCTTGCACGAGCTTCTTGATCTTCGCCGTCAGCTCGTCGGACTTCTTGTCGTGCTTCGCCTTCGCGTCCCGCGCGTCCCGGAGGGCGGCGAGAACATCGGCGTAGGTGCGGTTCGTCATTTCGTGTCCTTGGTGCAGATGCAGATTCGGCGTCCTGGTCCCCGGCGGGAAAGTGCGGCGCGGTACCGCTCGGCGTACGCCAAGCGGTACCGCGCGCACTCTCCGCCGTGCTGGTCAGTCACCTTCGACCGGGCGGAACATGTCGGCCATGCGCTCGCCGTCGTCGGCGACGGAGCTCAACCACACCGCCGCCCGCTTCGAGTGCTCGCGCTCGGCGGCCGTCAGCTTCCCGGCGAGCGCTTCGAGTTGGAGCGCGGACAGCTCCACCACCACCAGGTGGGCGGCGTGGCTGGTGAGCTGCCGTCCGGGCTCCGGCGGGTAGACACCCGGCGCGGACCGCACCGACACCCACACGGGTTCGGTCAGGTTCCCCTCCTCCACGTGGTTCCGGATGATGTCGCGGACCTGGTGGGCGGTGACCAGAACGGTCCACCCGGCCGGGATGTAGCCGGCACTGACGATCTGGTCTTCCCGGATCGGGTTGCGGCGCATGATGAGCGCCATGTTCCCGGGGTAGTCGGCGTGCCTGCTGAGCAGCTTGATCTGAGCCACGGACGGCAGCTCGATGTCGTCGGACATGTGATCCTCCCTTGGATCGTCGGCGTTCACCGACACGTCAAACCGTAGCGACTACGGTTCGGGAAATCCAGTGGATGCAGGGATCTGACGCTCTAACGGGTTACAGTCCGGATCAAGCAAAAAGCGCGCGCTCCCAACCCTTCCACGGGGGAGCGCGCGCTCGGACCTACACACTGAGGATAACCGTGCAACGCACCGTTCAGACACGCGGATTCGGTCACTACGCTCCGCGGATCGTCGTGTTCGTCGCTGGCGCCGTCGCCACCTTCGCCGCCCTGTACGCCTCCTACGACGGGTTGTGGCACCTCGCCGCCATGGCCGGATGGGGTGGCCGCACGAGGAAGGCGCTCCCCGGCACCGTCGACGTGATCGCCGTCGCGTCCGGCGTGCTCTACGCGCTCGGCACCTACAAGGACCTGGTGCAGCGCGGCGCCGTGTGGTGCGCCGCCGTCAGCTTCGCCGGGAACGCCATCTACCACGTGTACGTGGTCACCGGGCAGAACTGGGACCCGTGGATCATGGCGGCGCTCGCCGTCCTGGTGGGCGCCGTGCCCGCGCTCGGCATCGCGTACGTCGTGCACCTGATCTCGCTTCTGGTGGGACAGGCCCCCGCGGCCCCCGCCGCCGAGCAGCAGCAGCCGTTCACCACCAGCACCCCGACGCGCCGTCACTCTGTGCTCCGCCGGCCGTCGCCCAAGGTGAAGAAGCCGCGGGCCCCCCGCCGCCGTCCGGGCGTCGTCGTGCCGATGCCGCGCCCGGCCGCCACGACGGCCGGTGCTGGCGCCGCCTTCCCGGCCACGGCCACGCTCAAGGAGCGCGGGCTCGCCCTGGTGGCCGCCGCCCGCGCGCGCGGCGAGCGCACACCCACGCCGGAGGAGATGGCCATTGCCATCGGCTGCACCGAGCGCCACGCGCGGAATATCCTCAGCGTCGCGTAAAAACCCGGGCCCAAAAACCTAGCAGCAATCCGGTTAAATACAACGGATTGAATTTAAAAAAACCCCTGGCAATGTCGTAAGTGAGAGCTACCAACTCCACTGACCACACTGCCGGGGGTTTTTGCATGACCGAACTTACCGCAGAGCAGCGGAAATTCCTAGAGTCCCTGCTCACCGCGGCCGAGGCTGGCGAGCCGATCCCGGAGGCGACTACCCCGGACGAGACGAAGGCCGCCGAGGCTGGCGCCGAAGCCGCCGCCCAGGTGGCTGCCGACGAGAACAAGGCCGCCGCCGACGCCGCCGCCGAGGGCGACGCCGACGCCGCCCAGGCGCACGCCGACGCCGCCGTCGACGCCGCCGCCGCGGCCATCGTCGCCGCCGAGTCGGCCGGGACCGAGGACGCGCAGCACGACGCCGCCGAAGCGGTGGACACCGCGCTCGCCGCCGCCGAGCACGCCAAGGACGCCACCGAGGGTGACGACGAGCACCAGGGCGACGACGACGCCGAGCCGTCACACAGCGACGCGCCGGCCGTAGCCGAGAGTGAGCGCGCGCCGGAGCAGCCGGACGTCCCGCCCACCACCGACCACTGGTGGTTCCGGTCCCGGGGGCGCCGATGAGCACGCCGCTCGATCTCCCGGAGATGCCGCCGATCGACGTCCCGCCGGAGGCACCGGAGGCGCCCCCGAAGCGTGGCCGCGGCCGTCCGCGGAAGGACCCTTCCGACACCGCCCCGCGCCAGCGCACTACCACCCGGAAGCCTTCCGGCGCCGCGCTGGAAAAGCGGCTCGGCGCCTCCATGACTTCTCTCGGCATCTTCGTGTCGCTCGCCTCTCCGGCGGACGGCATGGTGGTTCTGGAAGGAGTTCCGGCGCTCGCTGCCGCGCTTTCCAAGCTCGCCGAGGAAAACCCCGCCGTCAAGGCCAACTTGGAACGCGCGCTCACCGCGGGTGCGTGGTCCGGCGTGATTGCCGCAGCCCTTCCGATCCTCGTCGGAATTCTGGCCAACCACGGCGCCGTCCCGAAGAACATCGCGTCCATGCTCGGCACGCCGGCCGCCGCCGATGGTGGCGCGTGAACGCGTAGAGCGCGTCACCTTTCAGGAGTTCCTGAACCGGTTCCGGTGGCACCAGGGCGAACACATGACGTTCGTCGGTCCCACCGGGTCCGGGAAAACAACGCTCGCCACTCAGCTACTTGACCGGCGTCAATTCGTGGTGGCGCTCGGAACGAAGCCCCGTGACTCCTCCCTCGACAAGCTCATCCGGGGGAAGAAGTACCGGCGCATTCGCGAGTGGCCGCCGCCGCCTCTTGCTGGGCGGAAATCGCAGCGCGTTGTTCTCTGGCCACTCTTCCGGCGTCCGGAAGACATGGCCAATCAGCAGCAGCAGATTGACCGCGCTCTACGTGAGATGTTCACCCAAGGCGGGTGGACCGTTTTCGCCGATGAACTCTTCTACCTGTGCCACATGCTCCGGCTCACGAAATTGCTGGAGACGTATTGGACGCAGGGGCGTTCGATCGGCCTTTCCCTGGTCGGCGGAACTCAGAGACCATTCCATGTTCCGCTTTTCGCCTATTCGCAAGCAACGCACCTTTTCGCGTGGAAAATCAACGACGAACGGGATCTCAAGCGAATCGGCGGTCTCGGAGGGCTCTCCTCCAAATTCATCCAAGAAACCATCATGACGCTGGAAAAGCACGAAGTGCTTTACGTCAACACCCGTGACGGCGAAGTCATGCGGTTTTTCCCCGGAAGGGGGTGAGAAATGCACGTGCACATCTCGCCCGTGGAGTTCGTCCAAACGGCGTGTTACGTCGTGATCTTCGGCTTCATGTGGCGCTCGCTCGCCGCCCACTGGTCCGACAACAAGGTCGGCCAGGCCATGGCGTTCATCTACTGAGAAAGGGGGAACTGAAATTCCCGCAACCGTCATGAAGGACACCGCGGCCCCGGCCGCGTCGACGTCCGGCCAGAAGGGCCGTCCCACCCTCATCGTGCCCTTCACCAGGGCATCCCACGCGCACATCGAGCCGATGATCGACGTCACCCAGCAGATGGGTTCCACGTCCGTGGCCATGGGCCCGTGGGACGTCCCGGCGTACGGCTACCTCCGGAACATCATCCTCGACATTCAGGCGTCGGGTGGTGCCGGCACGGGCGTTACCGCCACCGAGGATTCCCCGTGGAATGCGATCTCGGAAATCGCGCTCATCGACGTCAACGGCGCCCCGGTCGTCGGCCCCTTCTCGGGCTACGATCTGTACCTCGCCAACAAGTACGGCGGCTACGAATTCGGCTCCGACCCGAAGTCCTCGCCCCTCTTCTCGGCCGTCTCCGCCACCGGCGGAAACTTCCGAATGCTGCTCCGCGTGCCCGTCGAATTCTCGGCCCGAGAGGGCTTGGGTGCGCTCCCCAACGCGAATGCCGCGTCCACCTGGAAGCTGCGCATCACGCTCGCGCCGGGCAACGTCGTCTACGGCACGCAGCCCACCACGCTCCCGGCCGTTCGAATTCGCGCGTACCTCAACGCGTGGAGCCAGCCGCCGCAGACCGATCTCAAGGGAAATGCCACTGCGCAGCAGCCCCCGGCGATCGGAACCACTTCCTACTGGTCGAAGACCACCATGCCGGTAAACGCCGGTTTCAACACGATCCGGCTCCCCCGAATGGGCTCGCTCATTCGCAACCTGATCTTCACCTTCCGCGACGGATCGGGTACCCGCTCCGGCGGCGCGGCCGGTTTCCCGGACCCGGTTTCCCTGTACTGGGATACCCGTCTGCTCAAGACCTACAGCCGGGATTTCTGGCGCCACGACATGTTCCGCAAGACCGGTTACTCCGGTGCCGCGGAAGGCGTTTCCGGCCTCGACAACGGCGTGTTCGTCGAAGACTACATTCACGACTTCGACGGCAAGCTCGGCGGCGAGCTGCGTGACCAGTACCTCGGTACCACGCAGTCCACCCGATACGAGATCACCGGCAACTTCACCAGTTCCGGAACGCTCACCGTCATGACGAACGACGTCGCCGCGGCGTCCGAAATCTTCGTGAGCTGACGCCCATGGAGTTCGTCAACAACCTCGACTCCGCGAAGATCGCCGGACTTCTCGTGATCGGTTCCGTCCTGATTCTCTCCGCGCTGCGGAAGGGCTTCGGGGGCGTTTCCGTCCGCGTCGGCGACTGACACCACAAATTCGGGGCCCGGGGAAATTCCCGGGCCCCGCCGGAACAGAAGGAAATCATGTTCGGTCTCGACACCAAGTCGCTCGTGATCGGCGCCGCGCTCGGCATGTTCGTGCTCCCCCGCGTCGTCTCGCTGGTCACCACCAAGCTCGGCCACAAGGGGGCCTGAGTGAACGTCATCACCGGCAAGGTCACCCAGCTCGCGCTGTTCATCGTCATCGTCGCTGGGTACGTCGTGCTGAATCTCCAGCACGCCGACACCGCCAACTACGTCGCCCTGGTGACCCCCGTCCTTGGTGCGGTCTACACCGTGTCCCAGCTCAACCAGCGCTCGGACGCCCAAGACCAGGCACTCAGCGTGATCACCCACCAGACGAACGGCGTGCTCACCGCGCGCATCCAGTCCGCGGTGGCGGACGCGCTCGGCTCACAGAGTGCAACGGCCGGCACGCCTGTGAGTAACGGCGCCGCGCCGATCGTCCCCGGCCGCCCGCCGTACACGCCGGCCGTCCCGGCCCCGGCCGCGGAACCGGCCCCGGCCGCTCCGGCGGCGCCCCCCACCACTGGCTGACGACGTGGCGGGCATGAACTTGCCCTTCACCATCCTGGTCCTGGGCGCCGGGGTGTCGATGGTGTGGGTGGGCATTCAGGACCCCGCGGGCGGGCTGCTCGGCGAGATCGGCCGCGTGCTCAAGGGCGAGCCCGCCACCACGAAGACGAAGACGAGCTTGTCCGGCGCGGAGACGGCCGCGCTGATTTTGTCCAGCGGGGACGGCCCGAATTCCGGTGTAAGTTCTGGCGGCTCGGCGATCCCCACCAGCACCGGCGGCGGCGGGAATTCCTCGGCCGCGCTGAACGCAGCGCGCTCCATGCTCGGCACCCCGTACGTCTATGGCGGCGGCGGTAGCAGCGGGCCGTCCTCCGGCGGCTTCGACTGCTCCGGCCTTACCCAGTACGCCTACGCGAAGGCTGGGATTTCCATTCCCCGTGTGGCTGCCGCACAGCAGAGTGCCGCGTCCCGGATTTCCGAATCCGAAGCCGTTCCCGGTGACGCCGTCTTCTTCGGCTACCCGGCATATCACTGCGGGATTGTCTCCGGCGGCGGACAGATGATTCACGCCCCTCACACGGGGACCGTCGTGCGGTACGAGCCGATAGCCAACGTGCGCCCCGGACCGGTCACCTACGGCCGTTTCCAGAGATTGGCAACCGCATGAGCGCATGGACCACCGACCGTGCAAATTCACTGATCATCACCAGCCTCGGAATTTCCGGCGCGCTGGTCCTGGTGAAGGCGGCGGCGGCGAGCGAGATGCCCCCGGCCCGGACGTGGATCGGCTTCACCTTCGCAGGTCTGGCGCTCGCCACCCTCGCCACCAGCACGCCACAGATCGCCGGGCCGCTCGCCGGACTGGTGCTGCTGTCGTCCGCCGTCGTCTACGGCGGACCCGCCTGGCAGGCAATCAGCGACGCGATGACACCGAATTACGGCGCGAACGTCTACCGCCAGAAACGCCCCCGCCCTGTGAACTGAGAAAGGAAGGCAACCGCATTTGAACCTCGATAAGGCGCTCTCCGTGGCGTCCGCGATCGTGACCGTCGCCATGGTGACCGTCATAGTCTCGAACCCCACCAGCGCAAGCATTATCCGCGCGGTCGGGGATGCATTCTCCGGCTCGCTCCGGGCCGCGATGGGTAAGTGATCCCATGCCCCTAAAGCCGTCCTTTGCCCAACTGGGCGATGCGGTGGAGCCGCAGCTCCACCGCGCGGACGCCGCGGCCCCCGTCGACCGGGACCACGTCTCGGCCGGGGAGTTCCCGGCGGACGAATCCCCGCTCGGCCGGTGGGTGTGGCGGCTGTCCGGTCAGATGGTGGCGCCGGACAACCGGGCCCCGGCGCACGGCGACGGCGGACTCGACACCGTCGCCGAGCACCAGTCGCACGGCGAGCCGGACCGGCGCCGCCAGTACGACGCGCTCACCCCGGCCGGTTACCCCGTCGCCCTTCCCCGGGTGGAGTCGAGCCCGACTCAGATCCGCTCCGAGCCGCACGGCTCGGTGTCGATCCCCGGCGTCTCCGGGCTGACCGTCAACAAGGCCGGTTCGACGTCGGCCGACTACGCCCGACCGGCCGGCATGAACCGGTGGCTGTTCGACCGCCCCTTCGACCAGTGGGCCGCGCACCACCCGCCGGAGGTCAGCAAGCTGCCGATGCCGTCGCCGCTCGCGGGCAACCCGATCCGGCAGACCATCCCCACCCCCGGCGCCGTCCCGGCGCCCGGCGGTGTCGACGGCGTGACCGTCATGGAGTCGGACCAGATCCACCGCAACACCGTCCGCATGGTCCCCACCCCGTGGGACCAGTCCGCGGTGGTCGGCAGCGACGTCCAGCCGTTCCAGGCTCGGAGGTGGCGCCTGTGACCGACGAACCCGACGACACCGGCGGCGCACCGGACTTGAAGGGCGGCTTCGGGAAGAAGGTCGGACCCCTCCCCATGGGCGTCTGGATTCTCGCGATCGGCGGCGGCCTGGTGCTCGCGTACATGATGCGCTCCCGCTCGAAGGCGGCGGCGGACCCCGGGACCACAACGTCCGGAGCAGCGGCCGGAGTTGATGACTGGAACTACGGGAAGTCCAACGGCGTCGGCCAGGGCGTGAGCGGCGGCGCCGTCGACACCCCGACGACGACGGCGATCACCACGAACGAGCAGTGGCAGCGACGGGCGGTGCAGATCCTTACCGGGCTCGGGTACGAGCCCACCGTCGTGGACGCCGCGGTGGGCGCCTACCTCCAGGGGCAGCAGCTCACCACGATTCAGCGCGCGATCGTCAACGAGGCTATCTTGCGCATCGGGCCGCCGCCGATCTCCCCGCCGCCGCCGGTGGCCGTCGACAAGCCCCCGGACCCGCAGCCGCAGCCGCAGCCGCAGCAGCCGCCCCCGCCCCCGCCGCCCCCGGTGATCGTGCAGCCCCCGCCGCCGCCTCCGCCGCCGCCCCCGGCGCCGGACCCGCAGCCGCAGGACAACCGCAGCGAGCACCAGAAGTGGATGGACTGGACAGACCCGATCTGGGTCACCGTGCAGCACGGGGAGAACCTCGGCTCGATCGCCGCCCGGTACGGCATGACCGGCTACCAGGTCTACGACTACAACCTGATCGACGGCATCCGGTCGGGCGACAGCCAGGCCACCATCCGCAGCCGCGGCCCCAACCTCACCTACGCCGGGAGTACCTGGCTCATCCCCCGCCGGGGACGCGTGTTCTCCGGCGGACACGACTAACCCCGAAAGGAGTCAAGCGAGTTGAAGCCGAACGATCGGCTCGCGCTCGCCGTCGCGGTGGCGGCGCTGGTCCCGTCCGTGTACGGGGCCGCGCTGCCGCCGCTCGCCACCGTCCGAGGCGAGATGGACAACGTGGCCATGGCGTCCGCCGAGACGCACGCCATGTGGACGGCGGCCGGCATAGTCGGCGCCGCCGCCATCGTGAGCGGCTCGGGTGAGGTGGTGGTCATCGCGGGGGGGATGGCGGCGGTGTACGCGATCATGTACCGCCGGGCCCGGAAGGCGGTCCCGGGGACGTGACCACCTACACCGCCGCCCAGATCGCCAACGTCGGTTATCGCGCCGGTTGGCGCGGCGAAGACCTGGTGACGGCCGTTGCCGTCGCGCTCGCCGAGTCCTCCGGGGACGTGACCGTGGTCAACTCGATTGGCTGCGTGGGCCTTTGGCAGATCAACGTCCCCGTCCACGTGAAGGAGCACCCGTCGTGGACCACCGCCGCGATGCAGAACGCCGACGCCAACGCCGGTGCAGCGTACGCCCTTTGGCGTGACGCGCACGGCTGGCGCCCGTGGGAGGCATACACCAACGGGATGTACGCCGCCCAGATGGGACGGGCCCGGCTCGCCGTCGCCCAGGTGGGCAAGACCGACGCCACCGCCCCCGCCACCCCGGCCGACAACATCACCGGCGGCGCCGTCGTGAACGCCGATCTCGCCGGGACGCTGCTCGGCACCATCGGCGGCATCCCCGGCAGCGACGCCCTGATTGGCGGCGTGGAGAAGTTCCTCGGCCAGATGTTCGGCGGCACCTCCGATGGCTCCACCAGTGGCGACGTCGCCAAGGCGATCGGCGCTCCGATCGCCCTGTTGAAGGCGCTCGCCTCCCTGGTGGTGCTCGCGATCCACGGGGCCGCGTGGATCGCCAACCCCCGCAACTGGCTCCGGGTGGTGGAAGTCGTCGGCGGCGGCGTCGCCATCATCGTCGGCTTGAAGATGCTCGCCGCCAGCAACACCGGCGGCGTCGTGGCCAGTGCCGCACGCGGAACCGTCCGCGTGGCGGACAAGGGAGTGAAGGCCGTCAAGTCGACGGCGAAGGCCGCCGGAGAGGCGGGCGCCGCCGTCGCCACCGGCGGCGCATCGGCCGCCGCCGAAGGGGCGACGGCCACGGCCGGCATGGCGGCGAAGGCCGCCACCGCAGCGAAGGGAGCAGCCAAGTGAACGAGGAACACCAGCAGCAGCACACCGCGGAATCCGTGGGCGTGCACATCACCACCAAGGGCCCGATCAAGACCAAGCCGCAGCGACGCAGGCTCGGCCCCTTCACCGTGGGTCAGGTGCCCATCGTCGCGGGCGCCGCGCCGGTGCGCATCCTCGGCGCCAACCCGCAGCGCACCCGGCTGTGCCTCCGCACCAGCACGAGCCCCGGCTCTGTGTGGGTGGGCCCGCAACCCGAGATGGCCACGCCGACGAGCGGCTTCTGTGTCCCCAACTTCGCCGGGGAGGAACTGGTCATGTTCACCGAGCGCGAGATCTGGGCGAGCAGCAACGTGAACGGCGCGTTCATCTCCTTCCTCGCCGAGCACTGCGACGACTGATGGCTGACGGCTACGCCCAGTTCGGCGCGTCACCGTGGGTTGCGCCGGCCGTAGCCGAGAGTGGCCAACCCCTTGCCCGCCCGCAGGTGGCCACCCTCGAAGCCAAGAACGACGGCACGGGGCAGCTCGCCGCCGTCCTCACCGCGGCCATGTCCGGCCACGTCCGCTACGTCCAGCGGATCACAGTCTCAACTCCCGGCGCCACCGCGTCAGTTCGGGCCTACGTCTACGTCGGCTCGGCCGTCCCGGAGGCACTCGTCATGGGCACCCGGCGCGGCCAACTCGACTACGCGAACGAGAGCCCGCCCCTGTTCATCCCCGAGTCAACCCCGCTCACCATCCGGTGGGACGTGGGCCCCACGCGCGCGCTCGCGCGCATCGAGTACACGGAGGTCTGAACCATCCCCTTCACCGACCCGACCGACAGCCTTCCGGCCGACGCGATCACCCCCGGCACCCTGTCCGGCTCCACCGTCCAGACCGGCGCCACCGGCGCCCGGATCGTGCTCAACCCCACCCCGGCCTCCAGCACCGGCACCATGAGCCCCAGCACCCTGTACTACTCGGGCAACACCTTCGAGCAGCGCCCCGGCCGCATGACGGCCGACGTGCTCATGGGCACCGGCAGCGTCACGTCCAGCACGCTGGAGATCGTCGCGCCGCAGGTGGTGCCCTCCGGCGCGAAGTCGCCCAGCTCGCCGAGCCTGTCGTTCACCGGCGCCTACGTCGACGGCACCGGCCAGCCCACCAGCACCACGGCGGCCGGAGCGTTCACCCTCAGCGTGGGCCGCACCGACGTGCTTGACGGCTCGGACGGCAGCATCACCGGCACCACGAATCAGGTGATCCTGTCGGCCGCGCCGGTCGGCGGCGGCTCGGCGCAGCTCGCCGTGAGCGGGTCCGGTGCGCTCACCTCGAAGCCGCTCCGGATGGGCTCGCCGTACGGCAGCACCGAGACGTGGCAGCCCGTCTCGTACGCCACCGGGTGGGCCGACTACGGGTCCCCGTGGCAGAACGTCCAGTGCATGCGCATGCCGGACGGCACGGTCATGCTTCGGGGGCTGTTCAAGGCCACCGCGGGTGCCTCCGGCGGCCACGTCTTCTACCTGCCGAGCGCGGCCTACTACCCGGTGACGCGACAGATCTTCAAGCTCGCCACCGACAACAACACGAACGCCAACCTCTTCGTCTACGAGAACGGCACCGTGGACATCAACAACGCCTCCGGCGTGGCCGGTTGGTGCGCCATCGGCTCGGCGTCGTGGGACACCGTCGCGTAACTCTGCGCTCCGCCGGCCGTCGCTCAAAGTGCACGGCTTGCATTCAACTCACCGACTGGCAATGTCGGTTCTGGGAGCACGGACCGCCGGTTGCCGCCGGTGAACCGTGCCTTGAGATCTGGGAGGATCACACCACATGACTTGGCCCTGCACCGCAGACCAGGTGCTCAACACCGCCCGCTCCTTCCTCGGTACCGCCGAGTACCCGGACGGCAGCAACCACAACTTCATCACCGACGACTACGGCATCGGCGACGGCCCGTGGTGCGCCATGGCCGTCTGGGACGAGTTCAACCGCAACGGCGTGGACCTGCGACAGCAGCTCACGAAGGAGTGGGCGTGGACCCCCTCCGCCGCCATGGCGGGCAAGTCGGCCGGCCTCTGGCACGACGGCCCGAACGGGCTCACCCCGGGCGACATCGTCTTCTACAAGGTGCCCGGCGGCGCCGCGGGGTTCGTCAACCACGTGGCCCTGTACGAGGGCAACGGCGTGAGCATCGACGGCAACTGGGGCAACCGGTGCCAGCGCGTCACGCACCCGACGTCGATCGTCGTCGGGTACATCCGGCCGCCGTACTCGGCGAGCAACGACGGGCCGCCGCCGTTCCCCGGTGCGGGCGCGTTCTACATCGGCGCGTACGGCGACTACGTGACCGAGATGGGCGAAGCCCTGGTGGCCAAGGGCTACGGCTCCCACTACCAGGTGGGCCCCGGCCCCACGTTCAGCGAAGCCGACAGGCTCAACGTGCAGGACTTCCAGCACGCGCAGGGCTGGACCGGCGATGACCCGGGCGGCGACAGCGACGGCTACCCGGGCCCCGAGACGTGGCGAAGGCTCTTCTCGTGAAGCTCCTCCCGCGTCGGCGGCCTCGGGCTGACGCCATCGCGCAGCCGACGCGGGAGGTACCAACTGGCGGCGGTGCAGCACTAGTTGCCCGCGTGCGCGGTTTTCTGGTGGCCCGCCGCATCCGGGCCGTACTGAGCCGCCCTGGCACGGCCACAACCGCAGCAGCAGCAGGCGTCGCCGTAGGCGTCGTGCTCGGCCTGGTGCTCGCCGCCGCCCTGCTCCTCTCCACCTCCACCGACAAGGACTGACCATGGCTCCGCTCGCTTCCTCCCCGATCGGCTTCTCCCTCTCCGAGCTCGCCCAGTTCGCCGCGCTCGCCAACGCGATCGACTCGCTCAGTGCCCCGGCCCCCGTGCACCCGCTCCCCCGCCGGACCGCCGTCGTTCCCGCGATGGTGGCCGGCACGGGGAGCAAGGACGCCAAGGTGGTCATCAGCCACTACAAGGTGGGCACCGCCCACCTGTTCACCAGCGAGGCCCCGGCGAACACGGTGTCGTTCGACAGCAACGGCGTGAACTTCCGCACGGACCACTCCGGCCACTACGAGACGATCCGGTGGGAGTACATCGCGAAGGTGGAGGCGAAGCGCCAGTGACGCCCACCACCATCTGGATGGCGTTCTGGTGGCTCCGCGAGAAAGCCGACGCGATCGCCGCGTGGCTACGCTCCGAACCGCCGGCCGTGACGCCCAGTGACCCCCCGGCCTACCGGCCGCCCGGGGACTAAGAACGGGCCGGGGGTGCCCGCCCAACTCCACCGGGCGGACGTAAGGAGGTGAGCCGGACGCAGTCCGGCCGCGAGCCCCGGCAGGCGGGAAGGAGGAGAGGAAGCCCCGCCGAAAGCCCCCCATCACCCAATCGGGTGATGGGGGGCTTTCTCATGCCCAACTCGCGCTACGCTGTTCCTGGTTGAAGCCGGGTTCGGCAAGTTCCTGGGCAGAGACCCCCCTAGCCGCGGTCCTCGGGCGTGCGTGATTCTCCTCTCGCTCCCGGGGGCCGCGGCACCCGAATGGCTGGAAGGGGCCGTGCATGGACGATGTGGAGTGGGCATACTGGTTCGGGGCGGACTCCCTTCCGGAGGAACGCCGCCAGGCGCTCACGTGGCGTCAGCAGCAGTTCCCCGGGCACCCGGGGTATCGTGGTAACCGGCGGTGGAACTCCCCCGCCGGTGGCAGTGAGGAGGCGAAGCCGACGTGTGCAAGTGCTCCCCCGAGTGCAACGGGTGGTGCGCACCTGCGGACTCACCCGTAATCCCCCCGTACGTCAAGGGGCGCGGGCTCGGCGTCCGGCCGGCACGCCGTAGGCGTGACGCAGCAACCAACCACCCGCCCCCGGCGGCGCCAGCCGCCAGCGGCCGCCAGGCCGCGTGACTGCGAGCCGTAGGCTCTGTAT